>NZ_JAOS01000029.1:0-264658 GCF_000523975.1 Mycobacterium sp. MAC_080597_8934
GCCGCCCAAATCACGTGGGTCAGCGATTTTCGGCGAGCTTCTTTACCCGTGGATCCACCGGACCCGACTTTTATCAGGCTAGTGCGCACGTAGGCTGTGGATGTTTGCGAGGATTTCGGCGAGGTCGGGTGGTGGCGGTTCAGCAGCGGTCAGGGTGTGCTTGCCGGCTTGGATAGTGACGGTACGGTAGCGGCGTGCGGTGCGAACGAATTTCTTAATGCTCCAACCGGTTTGGTGCTCGATCCAGTGCGATACCGCCATCGCGGCGAAGACAACGCTGAGGTGGGCTTCGATGGAGTCGCGGGTGCGGTGATAGATCGGGCGGGCTTGCAGGTCGTGCTTGGACATCCGGAACGCCTTTTCAATGCGCCACAACTGGTGATACGCCTCGATGACGAAAGTGGCCGGTTGGCTCACCAGGTTGGTGGTGTATCCCTTCCACCCGGCCAACGCCCGGGCCTTGGCCTCCAGTGTGCGATTCACGCTCTTGGTAGCCCCGGTGAGCTGGATGTAGCGGTTACGTTTGACCGGGGCATGCCCGTCAACAGCACGTTCGGCCTTGGCCACCTGCTCATCGATCCCCCGCAGCGTGCGCCGGGCCCGGTCATGGCGGTACTGGTAGTGGATGATCCGGTCCGGGATGCCGCGGGTTTTCTCGCCGCTGGTTGATGGCCAGGGCTGGGTGAGCACCAGGCCGTCGGGGATCGCCTCATCGGAGTGCTTGTCGCGCCACTCGCGCACCACATCAGGTAAAAACGGAATCCTCGCGCCGAGAATGTAGGACAGCCCTGCCGCGTGCAGGGCGACCTGGTTGGCTTCCGAGATCATCCCGGCATCAGCGACGACCGTGACGTCGGTGAGTTGGTGAGCGGCCTTGAACGCGTTGATCACCGGCAGCATGGTCGCGGTCTCTGCCTTATTGCCCTCAAAGGCCGCCACCGTCAACGGGAACCCGCCAGCATCGGTCAACAACCCCAGGGTGATCTGCGGGTCCAACCGTCTTTCCTTGGAGAATCCGGGCTCCCGGAACCCATCACCAGCATCGGTCTCGAAGTGCAGCGTCGACACGTCATAGAGCACCAGACTGGCCGGACCCAATTGCGCGTGGGCAGCGCATGCGGTCGAAAGCGCTTGCCGGAAAGCGGGTTTGGCGAACACCGGCAGACGGCGGTTCAGCGTCGGATACGACACCGGGACGACCCCAGTCTCCTCGACGACCCGAAGTGAATCGGCCTTGCTGGTCGGTTCGATGATCCGGGCCAACACCAACTGACGAAACGCCTCATCCCCATCGGCGACGTTGGCGAACCCGACCTTGTCATAAGCAGCGCACAATGCTTCCCACAGCAGCGCCGACTTCGAGGACGTGATCGGCAACGGCTCGGCCGCCGAACGTTCGGCCAAGCCAAGGTCGAGTTGCGCTTGGCCGGCGGCCAGTCGCTGCGCCGCGGCAGCCTTCAAAGCGGCCACCCCGGCCTCGTCATGCGCCGAACCCAGATGCTCGATCCGGCGTGACCCGCGCCGCGAGGACCACACGACCTGCACAGCCATCGCCCCCGAGGATGTCTTCACCGTGCGCACATAGGCCACGCAGGCACCCTACGGCCCACCGGCTAGTGCACAAATCCGCACCAGGCCACAACCGAAGACACAGGTCACAGCCCTACACAACCGCCGGATCGCCGACAGTGATAAAAGTCAGGTGATAAAAGTCGGGTACGAGTAGCGGGTTTCCAGCCCGCAACCCGTGCAGGTATGGGTAGTCATCCGGCTATGGTCTCATCGCGGCGGGCGTGCCTCGCGACTGACGCCTGACTGGGCCCAAACGCGTTGGAGCTAAGGGGATTCGAACGTCTTACCCGCAACAACCGCTACTGCCTGCCGGCAAAGCGGGACCTGGCCGCCCAAATCACGTGGGTCAGCGATTTTCGGCGAGCTTCTTTACCCGTGGATCCACCGGACGCCGGTCTTTTCGCTGGCCGCGACGGCCGCCTTGGCGGCAGCCTTGCGCACCGCGAGGCTCCGCTGCTCCACCTTTTGGGGGTTATCGTCCCGGGGCGCCATCGCCATCCTCCGGCCCGCTTAGTGCTGCATGTTCGGCAATCATCTGCACGATTTCGGAATCATCGACAGTCGCCAGTCTAGAGGCCACCAGGGCGGAGAGCATTTTCCAGCCCAACTCGGCCTGGGTGGCGGTGACCCCGCCGTCGACGGATTCGGATCCGTCCGCTTCCGCGCCGAAGTGCCCGGGTCCGATGGCATCAACCCGCACGACCACTCCTCCTCCCACCACCGCGGCAGCGAAGCCCTGTATGGCATGGCCGACGTCGTCTACGGTCACGGCGACCAACTCCAAGCCGACGGCATGACTGCCGAACATCGCCATTCCCTGGGCGGCGTGCAAGTCAGGATTCCAGGACTACCCCCGGTCACCATCGGTCCACGGCCCACTGCGCGGCCCGCGGGTAAGGGACGTCGTGGGTGATCGTGGCGAGTTCTAGCTAGCTCGGCTTGCTGGTACTGCGCCCGACGACTTTGATTGCGCCGCACATGGTTTGGCGCCCGGTCGGGACATCGCCGACTACGAATTCTCGGGCGGTGGACCATAGTAGCCTCGAATTTTGCGCTACTCGCCATTCCCTATTCAGCACTCGGCACGTAAGAGTAAGACTCGCGCACTTCCATTATCGACGACCACTGAGGAAATCCGGCGATTATCTCAGCGTCGGATAACTCACCCATATCAGGCGGCGCGCCGTCGATCCCCTCAATATGCCCAATATAAATACTGGCGCCCAGGCCAGATACCGACAAACGACCAAATTTCAGAATATATTCTGCTAACCCACTGGGGTTCAGACCTGCCGAACTCGCCGACGAGTTGAGTCCTTTTCCCTGCCGCGAGCTGTCTGACGCGTCAAGGGCCCGCATGTCCTCGTCGCTGCTATTCCACTGCGGAAACGGCGGTCCTGCGCCCGCGGACCCTATGGGCTCCCAATTGGCGTACCGCGCATGCCAGGGCCGCTGGCGCGCTGCGTCGTCGTTCGACCAAACAACGTTGCCGACACCGGTTACGACAACGAGTGCAGTATTCGAGCCTTCGAAACCACAACACCATTGAATGTCACAGAGGATGCCGACGCGAGACCGTTGCGGCGACAGGCGCATGTCGATGAACTCGGCATCGTTTAGCGCGCCGGTAATGGTCAGTGGGTTGCGGTGCAAGGACGACTTCGATTCCACGTCCGGCGTGAACTCATAAAGCTCGCTAACCGGGTAAAAATTCATGACCACCTCTCATTACTCCGGCAACGGTATGTGCGCATAGTCATCCGACGGAGGTATCGTTCGCCCGGTAAAGGGATTTACCGTTTGGCCCATGCCATTCATGTACACTACATAACCATCTGGATATTGGGCCGTCGGTTCCATAACGCGGATTGTCGTCACACGTGGGTCAATCCCCGCGTGACCAGGTGGCAATGAAAACTGCCAGCCCTTACCGGATTCGGCGGGTCCGATTGCGCTCTCTCCGGATGGGACACCCGGCAATTGCTCGCCGTGCGGGCCAACGACGCTCTCGGGCGGATGCTGATGGAATAGAACATCAAGATACTGCTGTTTTTCGGCGTTAAGCTGTTCGGTCTCAACGTGAAAATCGGCCCTTCGTGGGTCATTGGGCGGAAGCTGCTCAATGACCGGCTTATCGATATGGTTGTGCTCCCATATCCTTTTGTTGACATCTTTGAGACCAGCTTTGGCTTGCTCGCGTGACATGCCTGACGATGGAGCGTCTTTGAACGTGTGGTTGTCGACGCCGCGCACGTGACCATCCGTGGACGGCCTATTGGCGGTCGGATCGTGCGGGAAGGTATCGCGAACACCGGCGACCACGGCGGTGATTTTGCCGGCGACTTCTTGGTCCAGACTGACGAGTTGCGCCGCACGTTGGCGGATATCGCCGGCTAAGGCCCGGGCCTGAGCTTGCCGAGCGGCCCGCTGCGCGGTCGAGCCACCAACCGTGCGATCCCTAATCGAAAGATCTTCGCCCACATCGAATCCCGCGCTGTGCGCATCTTCGACGGCGTAGCGCACGCGGGAGCGGGCCGCAGAGAGATCCGAGGCCCCGCCACGCGCCACACTGGCTGCCGCTCGCAGCTGGTCAGCGACCGCGCTGGTGCTCGTCATGTCGGCGTGCGTCGCGCTGCGCAGCGTGTCAGCGGCGGCGCCGCGCCAATCGGCTGACAGCGCGTCGCGCCACACCTGGTGCGCGATCCCGAACGTGCGCTCGCTTACGGTCTCCCAGTAATCTGCTGCCTCGGTAAGGTGGTCGGTCGGCCAGGCCAATAGCGCGGATAACCCGGGCACCCCTGCGACGCCCGGCATTGCTACACGGTGGTTACCGGCGCGGCGACCGCAGCGAATTCGGCGGCCGACGCGCCTTCGTTGGAGGCATACCGACGATCTGCTTCGGCCAGACTAGTCGCGCGAGTCCCAATGCGGATGGCCAACTCGGCTCTGAACGAGGCGATAGCTCCGTGGGCGGCGCTAACGGCAGACAAACTGGGCTGGCACGACGACCCTGGCGTCGGCGGAGCCGCCGTCTCACTGAGAAGATCGCCCGCCGCAGCATCCCACCGGGCAGCCACAGCATGAAGACCGGCGCCATCAACACGCAATATGTGCTGCACGATCGCAACTGTAGGTTCGATGTTTCACGCCTGCCAGTCACTAGCCACGATGCTGCCGAGAACGCGTCGGGCCACAAGCGGCGGAGCAGTCACCGCAACGGGTGAGTCGGGCCATGGGTTACACCTGCGCGCCGCTGATGACTCGTGGAGCTAAGGGGATTCGAACCCCTGACCTACTCGATGCGAACGAGTCGCGCTACCAACTGCGCCATAGCCCCTGATCGCTAAGCAGGCTACCAGCCGCGGCAGCAACTGCCGAAACCGCGAGCACTATTCGCCGACGGCGCGCGGCAAGTCCCTGGGCCAACCGAACGTCCGCATCGGCATCGCGTACTCCAGGTGCTCGAAGATCGGGTCCTCGTCGTCGATCTCGAGCACCACCGCGCCCGGGCGCCGCAGCCGCGACGGCACCACGTCGTACTCACGGGCATAGGCGTTCTCGACGCCGAGCCGCGCCCGCGCCATCCGCTGCATGCGGCGCCGGCGCACCTTCTCCTCGATGCGCGTCTGGCGGCGCAGATAGCCCAGGTAGAGCAGGGTCACGGTGGTCGCGGCGCCGCAGACCCACCACGCCGTCGGCGAGATCTTGAACGCCGCGGTGGCCGAGCCGACCAACACGACCGCCATCGCCATCAGCACCCGCTTGCGGAAGGCGTATTTGCGGGCGCTGACCGCGGCGGCGGTCTTGGTGTCGAACCGGCGCCGCCGCGAGGCGTTGCGCGGCATCGGCGCCGGCGCCTCCTCGTCGGCCTCGTCGCCCTCGGCGGCAGGCTCCTCCAGGCCGGACGAGTCGTCGACGTACTCGTAGCTGTCCTGCTCGTCGCCGCCCTTGGCGACCGCCTCGGTGTCGACGTCGTCGTCCTCGGCCGGCTGCTCGTCGTTGTTCTCGGCCGCGGAACCGCTGGCGCCCACCGGAAGTGCGGCGGAATCCTCGACCACGTCGACGTCCAGATAGTCGGGCTCGGCGGGTTCGGCGGTGGCCATCCTCATGACCACCGGCCGCCGGCGGCTCAGCTCGTCGGTGTCGGCGTCGTCGTCCTGGTCACCGGGCTCGTCCGCGGCGACGTCGTGCTCCTCGTCGAGGTCGGCGTCGGAGTCTTCCGGTCGCGTCCAGTGGGGATCGCTGCGGTGCCCGGCGGCCGGCCCGCCGCGCTTGACCAGCCGAGAGTTGGCCCCGCCGTTGAGGACTCGGGTCGCCAGCGCCACATCGCTGGTGCGGCGCACCGCGTCGCGTTTGCTGACCAGCATCGGCACCAAGACGAACAGCCACAGCACCACGAGCGATATCCACAACAACGACTGCGGGATGCTTGGCATGATGACCTGCTCTCTTCGGTTCCCATCCCCCGCGAAGCCCATCGGTGGCCAACGCGGCCGGGTCGTGATGACCAGGACAATTACACACCTGTAATTTGCCTCTCACAAGCACCACTAGTCACTCGTGTCGCGCTAGTCCCAGATGGGCAACGTTTCGGCCGCCACCGGCGCGTCGCCGTAACGCCGCCGTACTAGGCCACGGCCGTCACACCCAGCTCGCGTTACCGGCCCGCACCAGCGTCGACGCCACCGATCCGCTGACCTCCTCGACCGTGATCGCCATCAACAGATGGTCCCGCCAGGCCTTGTCCACCTCGAGGTAGCGCTGCAATAGGCCCTCCTGGCGGAACCCGACTTTCGCCAGCACGGCCCGGCTCGCGGCGTTCTCCGGACGCACGGTGGCCTCCACCCGGTGCAGCATGACCGGGCCGAAGCAGTGGTCGAGACCCAGCGCCAGGGCCGCGGTGGCCACCCCGCCGCCGGTGGCCGAGCGCGGTACCCAGTAGCCGATCCACGCCGACCGCAACGCCCCGTGAGTGACGTTGCCGACGGTCAGCTGGCCGCAGAAGCGCCCGTCGAGCTCGATGACGTAGGGCAGCATCCGGCCCTGGCGCGCCTCGGCGCGCAGGCCCGAGCACAGGGCCGGCCAGGCGGCCACCGCGTGCCGGGTCGTCCAATCGCCCTCGGCGCTGGGCTCCCACGGTTCCAGATGCGCCCGATCGGCCAGCCGGATCCGGCTCCACTGCGCGCCGTCGCGCAGCCGGACCGCCCGCAACCGGACCACCCCGGCCGGCACCCGCAGCGGGCCGACACTCATCGGCCAACCGGGATGACGGGAATTGTTGCGCAACAGGTTCACGATGTGTGCAGTCGTTCCGCTCAGCCGCGCTGAGCCAAGAAGGCGACGTCGACGATCTCGCCGGTGCGGATCTGCTCGGCCCCGCTGGGCACCACCACCAGGCAGTTGGCTTCGGCGAGGGTGGCAAGCAGGTGCGACGACGCGCCCGGGGCGCCGCCCAGCGCCTGCACCAGATACTCGCCGCTGTCCTGATCGCGCATCAGCTGCCCGCGCAGATAGCCCTTGCGCCCGGCCACCGACGTGATGGGCGACAGCGTGCGGGCCTGCACGATGCGGCGCATCGGCTGGCGCTTGCCCAGCGACAACCGGATCAGCGGGCGGACCATCACCTCGAACACCACCAGCGCGCTCACCGGATTGGCGGGCAACAGGAAGGTCGGAACGCCCTCGCGGCCCAGCTGCCCAAAACCCTGGATGGAGCCCGGGTGCATGGCGACCCGGACGACCTCGATCTCCCCGAGCTCGGACAGCACCTGGCGCACCGCTTCGGCCGCGGCGCCACCGACCGCGCCGGCGATCACGATCACCTCGGCGCGGTTGATCTGGCCCTCGACGATGTCGCGCAGTTCCCTGGGGCCGCCGCCGACGATCCCGATCCGGTTGACCTCCGCCCCGGCGTCGCGGGCCGCCGCCGCCAGCGCATAGGAGTTGACGTCGTAGACCTGCCCGTTTCCCGGGGTGCGCGAGATGTCGACCAGTTCTCCGCCCAGCGCCATGATCGTCACCCGCGGCCGCGGATGCACCAGCACCCGCTCGCGGCCGACCGCGGCCAGCAGCCCGACCTGGGCCGCCCCGATCACCGCTCCGGCGCGCACCGCGACGTCGCCGGGCTGGACGTCGTCGCCGGCCCGGCGCACATAGGCGCCCGAGGGCGCGCCCCGGTAGATCCGCACCCGCTGCGTCCCGCCGTCGGTCCACCCCAGCGGCAGCACCGCGTCGGCCAGCGTGGGCAGCGGGGCGCCGGTTTGCACCCGGACGGCCTGCCGCGGCTGCAACCGACTGGGGGTGCGCGACCCTGCCTCGACGGTTCCCATCACCGGCAGCACCAGCCCGTCGCGCGCGTCGTCGACCGAGTCGTCGAGCGGCGCGGGCAGGCCCTCGGCGCCCACCTCGCCGACGCCGAGCACGTCGACGCTGCGCACCGCGTAGCCGTCGATCGCGGCCTGATCGAAACCGGGCATCGGGCGTTCGGTGACCACTTCCTCGGCGCACATCAGGCCCTGCGCCTCGGCGATCGCCACACGTATCGGCCGCGGCGCCACCGCGGCAGCCGTGATCCGGGCCTGCTGCTCTTCCACCGAACGCACAGCGCGCCTCTCTGCCCTCAAATCCGGCGGGCGCCGCATGGCGCACGACCCGCCCACTGCGCGGGCGGGGCATCCCCGCCCGGGACCGCTTGGCGTTGCGCCGACCCGCCGTCGCCTGCCGGCCCGGTTACTGCTCGGACAGGCCTAACCGCGCCACCAACCACTGCCGCAAATCCGGGCCGTAGTCGTCACGGTCCAATGCAAAGTCAACCGCAGCCTTGAGGTAGCCGCCAGGATTTCCCAAGTCGTGTCGAGATCCGCGGTGCACGACCACGTGCACCGGGTGGCCCTCGGAGATCAGCAGCGCGATCCCGTCGGTCAGCTGGACCTCGCCGCCGGCGCCGCGGTCGATGCGGCGCAACGCGTCGAAGATGGCGCGGTCGAGCACGTAGCGGCCCGCCGCGGCGAACATCGACGGCGCGTCCTCGGCCTTCGGCTTCTCGACCATGCCTTTGACCCGCAGCACGTCCGGATCGTCGTCGGGCACCGGCTCGACGTCGAAGACGCCGTAGGCACTGATCTCCTCGGGCGTCACCTCGATGGCGCACAACACCGTGCCGCCGTAGTGCGCCCGCACCTTCGACATGGTCCCCAGCACACCGGTCGGCAGCACCAGGTCGTCGGGCAGCAGCACCGCGACCGCGTCCTCGTCGTCGGCCAGCCGCGGTTCCACACACCCGATCGCGTGGCCCAGTCCCAGCGGCTCGCTCTGCACCACCGACTCGACCTTGATCAGCCGCGGCGCCCGCCGAACCTTGTCCAGCATCGCGGTTTTGCCGCGCTCCTCCAGCGTGCTCTCGAGCACCAGGTCCTCGACGAAGTGCGCGACGACACCGTCCTTGCCCTCCGAGGTGACGATCACCAGGCGTTCGGCGCCTGCCTCGGCCGCCTCGGCGGCGACGAGCTCGATCCCGGGGGTATCGACCACGGGCAGCAGCTCTTTGGGGACCGTCTTGGTCGCGGGCAGGAATCGGGTACCGAGGCCGGCGGCGGGCACAATCGCCGTGCGTGGCACCACCACGTTTGGGCATGACATCGTTCACACGATAACCCGCATCGACTTTGCCGAGTGGATGTGGCGCAGGCGAAGACCGGGCTGTCATGGTTTACCCATGGCCACCACCGGCAAGGCCGCCCTGCGCGAACGGCTGCTCGCCGCCCGGCGCCGCGTTGCCGACGACGTTCGCGCCGCTGAGGCGCGGATGCTGCGCGAACAGCTGGAGTTCATGGTGACCAGCGGCAGCACCGTGTGCGCCTACGTGCCGGTGGGCGCCGAGCCGGGCTCCGTCGAGATGCTGGACATGTTGCTGCGGCGGGCCGGGCGGGTGCTGCTGCCGGTTGCCCGCACCGCCGCCGACGACACCCCGCTGCCGCTGTGCTGGGGCGAATACCGGCCCGGCACCCTGACCACCGGGCGGTGGGGGCTGCTCGAGCCGGCGCAGCCGTGGCTGCCCGCATCGGCGCTGGCCGACGCGGCCCTGGTGCTGGTGCCGGCGCTGGCCGTGGACCGCCGCGGGGTGCGCCTGGGCCGGGGCCGGGGGTTCTACGACCGCTCGCTGGGCGACCGCGATCCGCGGGCGCGGCTGGTCGCGCTGGTGCGCGACGCGGAACTGCTCGACGAGCTACCGGCCGAGCCGCACGACGTCCCGATGACCCACGCGCTGACGCCGCAGCGCGGGTTGGTCACCCTCGGCGCCCGCTGACGTCTCGGTCGTCTCGGTCGTCTCGGGAATGAGACGCGTCACCTGGCGGTTCTAGCACTTGACACGCTAGAGTGCTAACAAGGTTTGCGACCATCCGGAGGTTTACGTGCCGACTTACAGCTATCAGTGCACCGAGTGCGACGATCGCTTCGACATCGTGCAGGCCTTCACCGACGACGCGCTGACCACGTGCAAGCACTGCTCCGGGCGGCTGCGCAAGCGCTTCAACTCCGTCGGCGTGGTGTTCAAGGGCAGCGGCTTCTACCGCACCGATAGCCGGGAGTCCGGCAAGAAGCCCGCGGGGTCGACCAACGGCTCCTCCTCGAGCGACTCGAGCTCGTCGACGAGCGACAGCTCCGGCTCGAGCGCCAAGTCCGGCTCGGGCGAGAAGGCCGCCAGCAGCCCCGCGCCGGCCGCCGCCGCGGCCGGCTGACGGTTATCCACAGCGGCGCCGCCGAGCGCCGACCCGGGCGCCGCGCCGCGCCTACCGTTGCGGCGTGGGCGAATCCTCGCTGAACCCAAGCGTATTGAGCCGGCTGTCGGTGTGGCTGCGGCCGGACTGGACGCGCACCGTACTGGCCCGTCGGGTCGCGGCCGGCGCCCTGGTGGTGTTGGCCGCGATCGCCGCGCTGCGGTCCGATCCCGCCGGTGACTATGCGCCGGTAGTGGTGGCCGAGCACGACCTGCGCCCGGGCGCCGCGTTGACCGCCGCCGATGTCCGTCTCGAAAAGCGTTTGGCCGCAACGGTTCCCGAGGGATCACCCGCCGAGATCGGCGCGGTGCTGGGTTCCACACTGGCCGGCCCGGCGCGACGCGGCGAGGTGCTCACCGACGTGCGACTGCTGGGCAGTCGACTGGCCGAGGCGGCCGTCGGGTCCAAGGCGGCAGCGGGCGCGCGCATCGTGCCGCTGCACCCGGCGGACGGCGCGCTGATCGACCTGGTGCGGCCCGGGGACGTGGTCGACGTGCTGGCCGCGCCGGCCAACACCTCGGCGGAGACGACCCACGCCGCGCCCAAGGTGCTGGCCACCGACGCCGTCGTGGTGCTGGTGTCGGCCCGGGAAAAGATTCAGGCCGCCGGTGCCGACCGCGTAGTGTTGGTTGCGCTACCGGCTGGGGTGGCGAACACGGTGGCAGGAGCGGCGCTCGGCCAGACGGTGACACTCACCCTGCACTGAGCGCCTGTCCGCGGGGGATCACCTGGCCGACAGCAAACTCTGTCCAGTCCCAGAAAGGCCATCGCCAATGCTCAAAGGGTTCAAGGAGTTTCTCTCGCGGGGCAACATCATCGACCTGTCCACAGCGGTGGTCATCGGTACCGCGTTCACCGCATTGGTCACGACATTCACCGACAGCATCATCAAGCCGTTGATCAACCGCATCGGCGTCAACCAGAAGTCCGACATCGGCATCCTGCGGATCAGCATCGGCGGCGGGCAGACCATCGACCTGAACAACGTGCTGTCCGCCGCGATCAACTTCGTGATCATCGCCGCGGTGGTCTACTTCCTGGTCGTGTTGCCCTACACGACGCTGCGCAAGCGGGGTGAGGTCGAGCCGGCCGACGACGCCCAGGTGGTTCTGCTCACCGAGATCCGCGATCTGCTCGCGCAGACCAACGGCGACTCGTCGGGCAAGCACGGCAGCGTGAGCACCACACCCCCACCGGAGTACGGGCCGCGCGCGGAGGCCGAGTCGTAACGACCGGCGCCGGGCAGCCCGGGTCTAGATCTCCAGGCTCGACAACTGCCCAATGATCTGGGCCGCCAACGGATTCAGCGTCGCCATGCCGTCGCGCACCGCATAGCGGGAGCCGGCCAGGTTGACCACCAGCGTGCTGCCGGACACCCCGGCCAGTCCGCGTGACAAGCCGGCGTCGATGATGCCGGCGGACAGCCCCGAGCCGCGGATGGCCTCGGCGATGCCGAGGATTTCGCGATCGAGGATCTCCCGGGTGGCCTCCGGGGTGACGTCGCGCGGGGTGACGCCCGTCCCGCCGACGGAGACGACCAGGTCCACCCCGCCGATCACCGCGGTGTTGAGCGCGTTGCGGATCTCGACCTCGTCGGCGGCGACGGCGACCACACCGTCGACGACGAATCCCGCCTCGGTGAGCAGCTCGGTCACCAGCGGCCCGCTGTGGTCCTCGTCCCCGTGGGCGGTGCGATCGTCGACCACCACGACCAGTGCCCGGCCAACTACCAACTCCGCACCCGTTTCCATGGGTGCAACCGTATATCCGAGCTCCGACAATCCCGCCGCCGAGGGTTCGTCCACTCTCACTACTGGTCCGCCTTTCCCAGGGTGACCGGCAAAGTCCGGCTGCCGCCGCCGGCGGGATCGGAGAACGTCAACGTGATCTTGTCGCCCGGCGCTTTGGACCGCACGGCGGCGACCAACGCGTCGGCGCTGTTGATCGGGCGGTCGTCGACCTTGGTGACGACCACGTTCTTGGGCAGGCCGGCGCTGGCGGCCGCACCGCCCGACACCACGTCGACGACCTTGGCGCCCGGGGTGCCCTTGTCGTTGGTCACCTGCACGCCCAGCGAGGCATGTGACGCCTTGCCGGTGGCGATCAGCTCGTCGGCGATCCGCTTGGCCTGGTCGACCGGGATCGCGAAGCCCAGCCCGATCGAGCCGCTCTGCGCGTCCGGCGAGTCGGCGCCCAGCGTGGCGATGGCCGAGTTCACGCCCACCAGTTGGCCGTTCATGTTGACCAACGCTCCCCCGGAGTTGCCGGGGTTGATCGCGGCGTCGGTCTGGATGGCGTCCAGCACGGTGTTCTGGTTGCCGGACTCACCGGTGGTGGACACCGGCCGGTTCAGGGCGCTGACGATCCCGGTGGTCACCGTGCCGGACAGACCCAGCGGCGACCCGATCGCCACCACCGGCTGACCGACCCGCAGGTCCGACGACGACCCCAGCGAGATGGGGGTGAGCCCGGACATGCCCTGCACCCGGATGACGGCGATATCGCTGGTGGGGTCGGCACCGACCACCGTGAACGGCGCGGTGCGGCCGTCGGAGAAGGTGACCGTCGTCTTCGGGGTGCCGGCGCCGGGACCACCGCCCGGGCCGCCGGGCGGCAGCGGGACCACCGGGGGCGCCGCGGGACCCTTGGGCGGTCCCGCCGCGGCCGCGACGACGTGGTTGTTGGTCAGGATCAGCCCGTCGGTCGACAGGATGATGCCGGAGCCCTCCTCGGACTGACGGCCCAGATCGGTCTCCAGCATCACCACGCTGGGCACCACCTTGGCCGCCACCTGCTCGACACTGCCCGGCGGCATGTTCGCCGCCGGGACGCTGGGCGCCGCCCCGGCGATGCGCCCGCCGCCGCTGCCCGTTGCGTGGGTGCCCATTTCGACGGCCGTTGCGGCGGCACCACCGATGCCGGCCGACACCACCGCGATGGCGACCGCTCCCACCGTCAAAAGCCCTGCGCGAGAACGCTTTTGAGGTTCCGGCGGCCCGGGCATCCCGGGGTGCATGCCGGGCAGCGGACCGGTGCCGGTGCCGCCGGGGACGCGTCCCGGCCCGGCATTGCCGAAGGGCTCGTAGGGCGAGCGGAACTGGGTGGTTTGCGAGGGCTGCGACCGATAGCGCCAGTCGAATTGCTGCTGGTAGGGCTGCTGCCCCTGGGCATAGCCTGAGGAGCCCGCGTGGCTCGGGACGGGCGCAGTCTGATTCGGCGCGGGCGGGTATCCCGGCTGCTGCTGCGGCGGTGGCGAATACCTCGGGTCATTCGTCATGTCGCTAAGTCGCTCTTCCTCTATCTCGGCGTTTCGGCTCGCGGTGGGCTCGGCTCGGCTGGGTTTAACAGTAGCCGCAGACCTACCTTGCCCGCGCGGACTGAGAGTCCACTGAGATAACGTTCGCCGATTCCCGAGAGTTCGCCGTGTCCCCGGCCACCGGTACGGCGGGGTCGGTGGCGGCCTCCGCCTTGTCGGTTTCCGACTCGCCGGCGGGCGTCGAGTGGCCGGCCGGCGGCAGCGGCCGCCCCGGCAGCAGCACATAGAAGGAGGTGCCCGGCGGCTGGCCGCCTGGCACCGTGTCCTCGACGCGCAGCATGCCGCCGTGGTTGAGCACGACCTTCTTGACGATGGCCAGCCCCAGCCCGGAGCCGGGCATGGCCCGCGCCGACGTCGAGCGGTAGAACCGCTCGAACACCAGCCGGCGCTCCTGCGGCGGAATGCCGGGCCCGTGGTCAGAGACCACCAGCTCGGCGTGCGACGGGTCGAGCTGGCGCATCGTGACGCCGACGTGCCCGCCGGGCGGGCTCCACTTGGCCGCGTTGTCCAACAGGTTGAGCACCGCACGCGACAACCCGGCGGCATCGCCGTACATCTGCCACGGCGTCACATCGACGTCGAAGTGAATGTCGTTGCGCCGCCGCCTGACTCGCTCCAGGCTGCGATCGATCACATCGGACATGTCGACCGGCTCGTGCACCACCTGCCCGGCGTCGTCACGGGTGAGGTCCACCAAATCGCCTACCAGCGTTGACAATTCCTCGATCTGGGCGAGCACATCGGCGCGCAGCTCGACCATCTCCTGCTCGGGCAGCCGCGGGGCACCCGGCTCCATCGAGGCCATCAGCAGCTCGACGTTGGTGCGCAGCGACGTCAGCGGGGTGCGCAATTCGTGTCCGGCGTCGGTGACCAGCCGGGCCTGTCGCTCCCGGGACTCGGCCAGCGCCCGCAGCATCAGGTTGAACGACTCGGTGAGCCTGGCCAATTCGTCGCTGCCGAACACCGGGATGGGCCGCAGGTCGTCGGTGCGCGCCACCCGCTCGGCCGCTTCGGTCAGGCGGGCCACCGGGCGCAACCCGGCCCGGGTGACCATGCCGCCCGCCACCGCCGCGACGGCCACGCCGACACCTCCGACGATCAGCAGCACCCACCGCAGTTTGTTCATCACCGCCTCGGTCGGCTTGAGGCTCTTGGAGATCAACAACGACGTGCCGTTCTGCAGATGCACGGCCAGGATGCGCTGATCGCCCGCGGTGCGCCGCGACATGAACAGTTCGCCGTGGATGACCGCCTTTTCCGGCGACCCCACCGGCAGCGTCTGACCCGGCTGCTGGGCGGTGTAGATGGCGTGGCCGGGGTTCACCAGCATCGCGTTGACGTCCGAATAGGCGGTGCCCTCGATCGCCTTGCCGGGGTCGGCGGCCAACGAGCCGCTGGCGATCAGCAGTTGCGCCCGGCTCTGCAGTTGGTTGTCGATGTCGCTGTAGAGGGCGGCCGAAATCACGGCGTAGACGGCGAACGCCATCAGCACCACGACCATGGCCACCATCGACATGGCCAGCAGCATCACCCGCCATCGCAGCGACAGCGAGGGGGTGGCGCGCAGGGGCGCGCGCAGCGGGGGGCGCTGGGGCCGGTGCAACCGGATCATCGCGGCGGGCGGCTCGTCACGGCGGCGTCTCCCGAAGCACGTAACCCACCCCGCGCACCGTGTGGATCAGCCGCGGCTCGCCGTCGGCTTCGGTTTTGCGGCGCAGGTAGCCGACGTACACCTCCAGCGCATTGCCCGAGGTGGGGAAGTCGAAGCCCCAGACCTCTTCGAGGATGCGGCTGCGGGTGAGCACCCGGCGCGGGTTGGCGATCAGCATTTCCAGCAGCGCGAACTCGGTGCGCGTCAGGCTGATCCGGCGCTGCCCGCGGGTGACCTCCCGGGTCACCGGGTCCAGCGTCAGATCGGAGAACGTCATCGCCACGGATTCGGCGTCGTCCTCGGGCTTGGTGCGGCGCAGCAGCGCCCGCATCCGGGCCAGCAGTTCTTCCAGGGCGAACGGCTTGGGCAGGTAGTCGTCGGCGCCCGCGTCCAGCCCGGCCACCCGCTCGGAGACCGAATCGCGGGCCGTCAGCACCAGGATGGGCAGGTCGTCACCGGTGCTGCGCAGCTGACGGCACACCTCGAGGCCATCCAGTCGCGGCATCATCACATCCAGGACGAGCGCGTCGGGGCGATCGCTCGCGATCATGTCGAGAGCCTCGACCCCGTCATGGGCCAACTCGACGGAGTAGCCGTTGAAGGACAACGACCTGCGTAACGACTCGCGCACCGCGCGATCGTCGTCGACGACCAGTATTCGCACGGCCCCTAGTTTCGTCCCACCGCCTGAGACTGACCTGAGAGGCGCGCCGGGATTGCGGCTAGCGGCGGTCGAGATCGATCAGGCCGAGACGGGCCGCCTTGAGCAGCCTGCGCGGCACCTTGTGCCGCTGACCTGCCACCGTCACACCGACGAGCTCGGTCTTCTCCGCCTTCCACTGCGCGCGCCGGCTACGGGTGTTCGCGCGCGACATTCTGCGCTTGGGTACGGCCATGGTCGGGCCTAACTCCTCGGTCGGGGGCTTGAACGGGCATGTCGCGCGGCGTGGCCGGTCGGGCCGAACGTGCGACGATTGGACATCAGGATAGTCGTTGGCCTGCTGGTCACCAAAACGACGCCCGCCGACGATCGACCGTCCTTGACGTGACACCGGCGGTACCCGATAACCTACCGGTTGGTTGGTTGGTTCGCGGTCACCGGTACGCCCACGAATGGAGGACACGCATGGCCTCTCCTTCCGGTCCTCCCGGCGATCCGGGAGCGGTCCGCATCGCGAACTGCTCCGGGTTCTACGGCGACCGGCTGTCGGCCATGCGCGAGATGCTGACCGGCGGTGAGGTGGACTACCTCACCGGCGACTACCTGGCCGAACTGACCATGCTGATCCTGGGCCGCGATCGGATGAAGCACCCCGAGCGCGGCTACGCCAAGACCTTCCTGACCCAACTCGAGGACTGCCTGGGCGAGGCCCGCGACCGCGGGGTCCGCATCGTGGCCAACGCCGGCGGACTCAACCCGGCCGGCCTGGCCGACGCGATCCGCGACCTCGCCGCCCGGCTCGGCCTCGATGTCCGGGTCGCCCACGTCGAGGGCGACGACCTGCTGGCGCGCGCCGCCGAGCTGGGGCTGGGCAGCCCGCTGACCGCCAACGCCTACCTGGGCGCCTGGGGCATCGTCGACTGCCTGGGCGACGGCGCCGACGTCGTCGTCACCGGCCGGGTCACCGACGCCTCGGTGATCGTCGGGGCGGCCGCGGCGCACTTCGGCTGGGAACGCAGCGACTACGACCGGCTCGCCGGGGCGGTGGTGGCCGGCCACGTCATCGAGTGCGGGGTGCAGGCCACCGGCGGCAACTATTCCTTCTTCACCGAGGTGCCCGACCTGACCCACGCGGGTTTCCCGCTGGCCGAGGTGCACGCCGACGGCTCCTCGGTGATCACCAAGCATCCGGGCACCGGCGGGCTGGTCAGCGTCGACACCGTCACCGCGCAACTGCTGTACGAGATCACCGGCGCGCGCTACGCCAACCCCGACGTCACCGCGCGGATAGACACCGTCGAGCTGTCCTCCGACGGCCCCGACCGGGTGCGCATCAGCGGCGTGCGCGGTGAGCCGCCGCCGCCCACCTACAAGGTGTCGCTGAACAGCATCGGCGGATTCCGCAACTCGATGACCTTCGTGCTGACCGGCCTGGACATCGAGGCCAAGGCCGAGCTGGTGCGTCGGCAGCTGCAGTCCGCGTTGGCGGTCAAACCCGCGGAGCTGCAGTGGTCGCTGGCCCGCACCGACCATCTCGACGCCGACACCGAAGAGGCCGCCAGCGCCCTGCTGCACTGCGTCGTCCGCGATCCCGACCCGGCCAACGTCGGGCGCCAATTCTCCTCGGCCGCAGTCGAATTGGCACTCGCCAGCTATCCGGGATTTCATGTCACCGCCCCGCCGGGCGACGGCCAGGTGTACGGCGTGTTCACCGCCGGCTATGTCGACGCCGATAAGGTGCCGCACATCGCGGTGCACGCCGACGGCACCCGGGTCGACATTCCTTGCGCCACCGATACTTTGGAGTTGGCGCCGGTCGATGACCCGGCGCTGCCCGAACCGCTGCCGGACGGCCCGGTGCGCCGCGCGCCGCTGGGTACTATCGCCGGGGCCCGCAGCGGAGACAAGGGCGGCTCGGCCAACGTCGGGGTCTGGGTCCGCACCGACGAGCAGTGGCGCTGGCTGGCCCACACGTTGACCGTCGAGCGGCTCACCGAGCTGCTGCCCGAGGCCGCCGAGTTCGCCGTCACCCGCCACCTGCTGCCCAACCTGCGCGCGGTCAACTTCGTCATCGACGGCATCCTCGGACAGGGTGTCGCCTATCAAGCCCGGTTCGACCCGCAAGCCAAGGGGCTGGGCGAATGGCTGCGCGGCCGCTACCTCGACATCCCGGAGAGCCTGCTGTGAATCTGTGGACCACCCCCGAGCGCGAACAACTGCGAAAGACGGTGCGCTCGTTCGCCGAACGCGAGATCCTACCGCACGTCGACGAGTGGGAGCGCAGCGGCGAGCTGCCGCGCGAATTGCACCGCAGCGCCGGGGCGGCCGGGCTGTTGGGCGCCGGCTTTCCCGAATCGGTCGGCGGCGGGGGCGGCGACGGCGCCGACGCGGTCATCATCTGCGAGGAGATGCATCAGGCCGGAGCACCGGGCGGGGTGTTCGCGTCGTTGTTCACCTGCGGCATCGCGGTGCCGCACATGATCGCCTCCGGGGATCAGCGGCTCATCGAGGAGTTCGTCCGGCCCACGCTGGCCGGCGAGAAGATCGGTTCGCTGGCCATCACCGAGCCGGGCGGCGGTTCGGACGTCGGTCATTTGCGGACCTCCGCGGTACGCGATGGTGATCACTACATCGTCAACGGCGCCAAGACCTACATCACCTCCGGGGTGCGTGCCGACTATGTGGTGACCGCGGTCCGCACCGGGGGCCCTGGGGCGGCAGGGGTTTCGTTGCTGGTGGTCGAGAAGGGCACTCCCGGGTTCGAGGTGACGCGCAAGCTGGACAAGATGGGCTGGCGCTCCTCGGACACCGCCGAGCTGTCCTACACCGACGTCCGGGTACCGGTGTCCAACCTGGTCGGCGCCGAGAACACCGGGTTCGCCCAAATAGCCCAGGCCTTCGTCTCCGAGCGGATCGGCCTTGCCGCACAAGCGTATTCGAGTGCGCAGCGGTGCCTGGACCTGACGGTGCAGTGGTGTCGCGACCGCGAGACGTTCGGCCGGCCGCTGATTTCCCGGCAGTCGGTGCAGAACACGCTGGCCGAGATGGCCCGCCGCATCGACGTCGCCCGGGTGTATTCGCGCAACGTGGTGGAACGCCAGCTGGCCGGTGAGACGAATCTGATCCCGCAGGTGTGCTTCGCCAAGAACACGGCCGTGGAGGCCGGCGAATGGGTTGCCAACCAGGCCGTGCAGCTGTTCGGCGGCATGGGCTACATGGCCGAATCCGAGGTCGAACGCCAATACCGGGACATGAGGATCCTGGGCATCGGCGGCGGCACCACCGAAATCCTGACCGCGTTGTCCGCCAAACTGCTGGGATTCCAATCATGACCGTGCTGCAGTCCACCCTCGACCGCGAGGCCACCGCCTTCACCGACGCGGCGTCGGCGGCGATGGCGAAACTCGAGGAGATCGACACCGAACTCGCCAACGCGCTGGCCGGCGGCGGACCGAAATACGTTGAACGCCACCACGCCCGGGGCAAGCTGACGGCGCGGGAACGCATCGAACTGCTGGTCGACCAGGACTCGCCGTTCCTGGAGCTGAGCCCCCTGGCGGCCTGGGGCAGCTCCTTCAAGGTCGGCGCCAGCACCGTCACCGGTATCGGCGTGGTCGAGGGCGTCGAATGCATGATCGTGGCGAATGACCCCACGGTCAAAGGCGGCACCAGCAACCCGTGGACCCTGAAGAAGATCCTGCGGGCCAACCAAATCGCCTTCGAGAACCGGCTTCCGGTGATCTCCCTGGTGGAGTCCGGCGGGGCGGACCTGCCCACCCAGAAGGAGATCTTCATCCCCGGCGGACGGATGTTCCGCGACCTGACCCGGCTGTCGGCTGCCGGAATCCCCACCATCGCTTTGGTTTTCGGAAACTCCACGGCGGGCGGCGCCTACGTCCCGGGCATGTCGGATCACGTGGTGATGATCAAGGAACGTTCCAAGGTGTTCCTGGCCGGTCCGCCGCTGGTGAAGATGGCCACCGGTGAGGAATCCGACGACGAATCACTGGGTGGGGCCGAAATGCATGCCCGGGTCTCGGGTTTGGCCGACTACTTCGCCGTAGACGAACTCGACGCGATCCGCATCGGCCGGCGCATCGTGGCCCGGTTGAACTGGGTCAAGCAGGGCCCCACACCCAAACCGGTCACCGAGCCGCTGTTCGACACCGAAGAGCTCATCGGCATCGTGCCCGCCGATCTGCGCATCCCGTTCGATCCGCGGGAAGTGATCGCCCGCATCGTCGACGGCTCCGAGTTCGACGAATTCAAGCCGCTGTACGGCTCGTCGCTGGTGACCGGCTGGGCCCGGCTGCACGGCTATCCGATCGGCATCCTGGCCAACGCGCGCGGTGTGCTGTTCAGCGAGGAGTCGCAAAAGGCCACCCAGTTCATCCAGCTGGCCAACCGCTCCAACACGCCATTGCTGTTCCTGCACAACACCACCGGCTACATGGTAGGCAAGGACTACGAAGAGGGCGGGATGATCAAGCACGGGTCGATGATGATCAACGCCGTGTCCAACTCGACGGTGCCGCACATCTCGCTGTTGATCGGCGCCTCCTACGGCGCGGGCCACTACGGCATGTGCGGCCGCGCCTACGACCCGCGTTTCCTGTTCGCCTGGCCGACGTCGAAGTCCGCGGTGATGGGCGGCGCCCAGCTGGCCGGCGTGCTGTCCATCGTGGCCCGCGCGGCGGCCGAGGCCCGCGGCCAGCAGTTCGACGAGCAGGCCGACGCGGCGATGCGGGCGGCGGTGGAAGGCCAGATCGAAGCGGAGTCGCTGCCGCTGGTGCTGTCCGGAATGCTCTACGACGACGGGGTGATCGATCCACGAGACACCCGCACGGTATTGGGAATGTGTTTGTCCGCCATAGCCAATGGCCCGATCGAGGGGACGTCGAACTTCGGCGTCTTTCGGATGTGAGCCCGATGGGAATCACGCGAGTACTGGTTGCCAACCGCGGCGAGATCGCCCGGCGGGTGTTCGCTACCTGCCGACGGCTGGGGGTGAGCACCGTCGCCGTCTACACCGACCCCGATGCCGGCGCGCCGCATGTCGCCGAAGCCGACGCCCGGGTGCGGTTGCCGAACACCACCGACTACCTCAACATCGAGGCCATCATCGGCGCCGCCCGCGCGGCCGGCGCCGACGCGCTACATCCCGGATATGGATTCCTCTCCGAGAACGCCGATTTCGCGACCGCTGTCGCCGACGCCGGACTGACTTGGGTCGGTCCGCCGGTGGATGCGGTGCGCGCGATGGGCTCCAAGATCGAGTCGAAAAAGCTGATGGCCGCCGCCGGAGTGCCGGTGCTCGACGAGCTCGACCCCGACACCGTCACCGAGGCCCAACTGCCGGTGCTGGTCAAGGCGTCCGCGGGCGGTGGCGGCCGCGGCATGCGGGTGGTGCACGAATTGTCCGCCCTGCGTGGCGAAGTGGAGGCCGCGCGCCGTGAGGCGCAGTCGGCGTTCGGTGATCCGACGGTGTTCTGCGAACGCTATCTGCCCACCGGTCACCACGTCGAGGTTCAGGTGCTGGCCGATGCCCACGGCACGGTGTGGGCGGTCGGCGAACGCGAATGTTCGATTCAGCGCCGTCACCAGAAGATCATCGAGGAGGCCCCCTCACCGCTGGTGGAGCGCACACCGGGGATGCGCGCCAAGCTGTTCGAGGCGGCCCGGCTGGCCGCCGGCGTCATCGGCTACACCGGGGCCGGGACGGTCGAGTTCCTCGCCGATGACGACGGAGAGTTCTACTTCCTGGAGATGAACACCCGGCTGCAGGTCGAACACCCGGTCACCGAGGAGACCACCGGGCTGGACCTGGTCGAGCTGCAGCTCGCGGTCGCCGACGGCGCCCGCCTGGATGCGGAACCCCCTGCCGCCCAGGGTTATTCGATCGAGGCCCGGCTGTACGCCGAGGACCCGGCCCGCGGTTGGCAGCCGCAGGCCGGCGTGGTGCACGCGTTCGCGGTGCCCTCGGTCCGGGCCGAGTTCGGCTCACTGGGGCGGCGGATCGGCATCCGGCTGGACGCGGGTATCACCGACGGATTCGCGGTGTCGATCCACTACGACCCGATGCTGGCCAAGGTCATCTCCTACGCGCCGACCCGCCGTCAGGCGGCGCTGGTGCTGGCCGACGCGCTCACCCGCACCCGGGTGCACGGCGTGCGCACCAACCGCGATCTGCTGGTGAACGTGCTGCGGCATCCGGCGTTCCTCGACGGCGCCACCGACACAGCGTTTTTCGACACCCACGGCCTGGCCGAGCTGGCGGCGCCGCTGGGCGACGCGGCGGCGGTGCGCCTGTCGGCGGTCGCGGCCGCTCTCGCCGACGCCGCGCGAAACCGCGCTCACGCCCCGGTGCTGGGCGCCATCCCCAGCGGCTGGCGGAACCTGCCGTCGGGCTTTCAGGTCAAGGACTACCGCGACGACGAGGGCCACGAGCATCGGGTCCAATATCGTTTCACCAGAACCGGTTTGGTTCTGCCCGATGACCCGTCGGTGCAGCTGGTGTCGGCCACGGCCGACGACGTGGTGCTGCGCACCGATGGTGTCGAGCACAACTTCTCGGTGCGCCGCTACCACGGCGCCGACGCCGACGTGTATGTCGATTCGGTGCGCGGGCCGGTGCACTTGACCGTGCTGCCGCGCTTCCCCGAGCCCGGTTCGAGCGTCGAAAAGGGCTCGCTGGTGGCGCCCATGCCCGGCAACGTCATCCGGCTCGGTGCCGCGATCGGGGACACCGTCACCGCCGGTCAGTCCCTGATCTGGCTGGAAGCCATGAAGATGGAGCACACCATCGCCGCCCCAGTCGACGGGGTGCTCGCCGAGCTCAATGTCAAAACCGGTCAGCAAGTCGAAGTCGGCGCTGTGCTGGCAAGAGTGGAAGCGCCGCAATCAGAAGGAGATGCACAGTGACCGACAGCAGCTTCATCGAAAACGAAGAGCGTCAGGCGTTGCGCAAGGCGGTAGCCGAGTGGGCATCCAACTACGGCAGCGAGTACTACCTGCGGAAAGCCCGAGCCCACGAGCACACCAACGAATTGTGGTCCGAGGCAGGCAAACTCGGCTTTCTCGGGGTGAACCTGCCCGAGGAGTACGGCGGCGGGGGCGCCGGCATGTACGAGCTGTCGCTGGTGATGGAGGAGATGGCGGCCGCGGGCAGCGCGCTGCTGTTGATGGTGGTGTCGCCGGCCATCAACGGCACCATCATCAGCAAGTTCGGCACCGAGGAGCAGAAGAAGCGCTGGCTTCCCGGGATCGCCGACGGCACGCTGACAATGGCGTTCGCCATCACCGAACCCGACGCCGGGTCCAACTCGCACAAGATCACCACCACCGCCCGCCGCGACGGCAGCGACTGGATCCTCAAGGGCCAGAAGGTTTTCATTTCCGGCATCGACCAGGCGCAGGCGGTGCTGGTGGTGGCCCGCACCGAGGAGGCAAAGACCGGCAAGCTGCGGCCCGCGCTGTTCGTGGTGCCCACCGATGCGCCCGGTTTCAGCGCCACGCCGATCGAGATGGAATTGATCAGCCCGGAACGCCAGTTCCAGGTCTTCCTCGACGACGTGCGGCTGCCGTCGGATGCGCTCGTCGGCGCCGAAGACGCCGCGATCGCACAGCTTTTCGCCGGGCTCAACCCCGAACGCATCATGGGCGCGGCCAGCTCCGTCGGGATGGGCCGGTTCGCGCTGGCCCGGGCCGCCGAATACGTCAAGACCCGCCAGGTGTGGGGCACCCCGGTCGGCGCGCACCAGGGCCTGTCACATCCGTTGGCGCAGTGCCACATCGAGGTCGAACTCGCCAAGCTGATGATGCAGAAGGCGGCCACCCTGTATGACGCCGGCAACGACATGGGCGCGGCCGAGGCCGCCAACATGGCCAAATATGCTGCGGCCGAGGCGGCTACCCGCTCGGTCGACCAGGCGGTGCAGTCGATGGGCGGCAACGGCCTCACCAAGGAGTACGGTGTGGCCGCCATGCTGGCCTCGGCCCGGCTGGGCCGCATCGCCCCGGTCAGCCGCGAGATGGTGCTCAACTTCGTCGCCCAGACCTCGCTGGGCCTGCCCCGCAGCTACTGAGACGATGGACGCCCTGGTCGACTACGCCGGCCCCGCCGCCACCGGCGGTCCGGTGGCGCGGCTGACGCTGAACTCACCGCACAACCGCAACGCGCTGTCCACCGCGCTGGTCAGCCAGTTGCATCAGGGGCTGCGCGACGCCTCGTCGGATCCGGCGGTGCGCGTGGTGGTGCTGGCCCATACCGGCGGCACCTTCTGCGCGGGTGCGGATCTCAGCGAGGCCGGGTCCGGCGGGTCCCCCTCATCGGCCTACGACATGGCCGTCGAGCGGGCCGGGAGATGGCCGCCCTGATGCGCGCCATCGTCGAATCCCGACTGCCGGTGATCGCCGCGATCGACGGCCACGTCCGGGCCGGCGGGTTCGGCTTGGTGGGCGCCTGCGACATCGCGGTCGCCGGCCCGCGCAGCAGCTTCGCGCTGACCGAGGCGCGGATCGGCGTCGCCCCGGCCATCATCTCGCTGACGCTGCTGCCGAAGCTGTCGGCGCGCGCGGCGGCGCGCTACTACCTGACCGGCGAGAAGTTCGACGCCCGGCGGGCCGAGGAGATCGGGTTGATCACCATGGCCGCCGAGGACCTAGACGCCGCGATCGACCAACTCGTCACCGACGTGGGCCGCGGTTCGCCGCAGGGCCTCGCGGCGTCCAAGGCACTGACCACCGCCGCGGTGCTGGAGCGCTTCGACCGGGACGCCGAGCGGCTGGCTGAGGAATCCGCCCGGCTGTTCGTGTCCGACGAAGCCCGCGAAGGCATGCTGGCGTTCCTGGAGAAGCGGTCACCCAACTGGACGAGTTAGCCAGCCGATAAGTTAGCCAGATGTCAAACAGGGGATGCGGCCGGACGGGCCGCGCGGCGTCGTGGGCCGGTGCAAGGTTGCAGTTTAGCCAATCCTCTTGCAGCAAAAGCTGGACGTCGTAGGCTCGTGGGTGATGAGCAACTCAACGCAACGGGATGCGGAGGATACGCGCGACGAGCCGTCGCGCGCCGCCGATACTGATCGCATACAGATTGCACAGTTGCTGGCATATGCGGCCGAGCAGGGCCGGCTGCAGCTCAACGACTATGAGGACCGCCTGACCAGGGCTTATGCGGCCAAAACGTACGAGGAACTCGATCAGCTGCGGGCCGATCTGCCGGGCGCGCCGATCAGCCCGCGCCGCGGCGGCAAACCGAATCCGGCGCCCTCGACGCTGCTGCTGGCCTTGTTGAGCGGCTTCGAGCGGCGCGGCCGGTGGAACGTCCCGAAGAAGCTGACCACCTTCACCCTGTGGGGCAGCGGTGTGGTCGATCTGCGCTACGCCGACTTCACCTCGACCGAGGTCGACATCCACGCGATGTCCATCATGGGCGTGCAAAGCATTTTGCTGCCGCCGGAGGTCAACGTCGAGGTGCACGGCCGCGGCGTGATGGGAAACTTCGACCGCGACGTCCCCGGCCAGGGCACTCCGGGCGCGCCGACGGTGCACATCCGTGGCTTCTCGCTGTGGGGCGGGGTGGGCATCAGGCGCAAGGCGCGCCGGCCACGGCCCTAGGGGCGCATCTTTTGGCAGCATCGAAAAGGACTGTCGCGCAGCTTTTTTGATGCTGCGCCGTCAGCGTGGTATGTAGTCGAAGGTGTCCGGATTGGGGCCGCGTCGCCCGGATTCCCCGCGGTCCAGCGCCGAGATCGCCTCCATCGCGCGCTCGTCCAGCTCGAAGTCGAACAGTTCGAAGTTCGATTTCATCCGATCCGGGTTGACCGTCTTGGGAAAGACGATGTCGCCGCGCTGGATGTGCCAGCGCAGCACCACCGGCGCGGCGGTGCGGCCGAGACCGTCGGCGATGCGGTTGATGACCGCGTCGCCGAGCACGTCGCCCTGCGCGATGGGCGACCACGCCTCGATCGCGATGCCGTGCTCGCGGGCGTAGCCGCGGACCTTCTCGTTGGTGAAGTAGGGATGCACCTCGACCTGGTTGACGGCGGGCACGGTGTCGGTTTCGGTGGCGAGCCGCTCCAGGTGTGGGACTTGGAAATTCGACACACCGATGCTGCGGGCGCGGCCGTCGCGGGCGAACTCCTCCAAAACCCGCCAGGTGGAAACGAAGTCGCCGCCGTACAGCGTGGGCAGCGGCCAGTGGATCAGAAACAGGTCGACGTAGTCGGAGCCCAAGGCTTTCAGCGTGGCGTCGAATGCCCGGCGCGCGGCGTCAGGTTCGTGAAATCCGTTGTTGAGCTTGCTGGTGACGAAAACCTCGGATCGATCCAGCCCGGCGTCGCGAATACCCTGAGCGACTTCCCGTTCGTTGCCGTACATTTCGGCGGTGTCGATGTGGCGGTATCCGATATCCAGAGCCGCCCGCACCGCCGCGGCAGTCTCGTCGGGCTTGATCTGATACACGCCGAAGCCGAGCTGCGGGATGCGCGCACCGTCGTTGAGTTCGATCGTCGGAACCTTGCTCACCCGGGTTTTCCTCCTTCACAGTCAAACTCAGTCGCGCGACCGGTGTCGCTATCGACGCCGCCGGGACCGCAGGTAGTCGCCCACCACGGCCGCTCCCAATCCGTCGAGGTCGGGCACCACCACGCGCCCCTCGACGCGCCGGGCCACCTGGTCGATGAACCGAGCCAGGCCAGGGTCGCTGCCCAGCCGGAAGATGGTGATCTGCGCCCCCAGCCGTGCCATCTCGTCGAAGCCGCGCACGGTGTGCGCGATGGTCCGCGGGTGCGGGGGGTAGTCGAAGAACACGGTCGTGCCCTCGCCCTCGAAGTCCTCCAGGTGCGCGGTCGGTTCACCGTCGGTGACCACCAGCACCACGGGCTGCGCGTTGGGGTGGCGGCGCAGATGCCGGCCCGCCAGCGCCAGCGCGTGATGCAGATTGGTGCCCTGCTCGTACACACCCTCCAGCCCGGTCAGCTCGGCGGCGGTCACCGTCCGGGCGTAGCGGCCAAAAGCAATGATCTGCAAGGCATCCGAACGAAACCGGGTGCACACCAGATGGTTGAGCGCCAGCGCCGTCTGCTTCATCGGCAGCCAGCGGTTCTCCATCACCATCGAGAACGACGTGTCCACCAGCAGCGCGACCGCGGCCTGCGTGCGCGTCTCGGTTTCGGAGACCTCGACGTCGTCGACGGTGATCTTCAACCGCCCGTCCGGTCCGTCCAGAGTGGCCGTCCCGGCTTGGCGCAGCACGGCGTTGGTCAGGGTGCGGGAGATGTTCCACGGCTCGGTGTCACCGAACTGCCAGGGCCGGGTGGCGCCGGTGAGTTCGCCGGCCGCCCCCGCGCGCCGGTGGTCACGTTCACCGCGGCGGCCGGAAAGCTGTTGTGCCACATCGCGTAATGCCGTCTCACCCAGGCGGCGCATGGCCTTCGGCGATAGCCGCCATTGGCCGTCGGACCCGCGGTCCAAAAAGCCCTGATTGACCAGCGCCCGTTCCAGCTCGGCGAGCGTGCGGGCGTCGACGGCCGCCTGGTCGCCGAGTTGGCGTGCCAGCGCGTCCAGATCGACGTCATCCATGGTGGCGCCCGGATAGCTTTGCGACAGCTGCTCGGCCAGTTGCTCCAGCTCGGCGATGTCGGCCAGCGCCTGGGTGCCCTCGCCCATGCCGAACGGGTTGTCGCCGGAGAACTGCTCGGACCCGCCCCAGTCCTCCCCGGGCCGCGCCGCCTGCAGATGCGCGTCGAGCCGGTTCAGCGCCTGCATCAGGTCGGGCGAGCCGAAAGCCTGCTGCGCCAAGGCATCCAGCTCGGCGCGCTGCTCGGCGGACAGGCTGTTGCGGAACCGCTGCGCGGCGGCGGCGCGCTTGGCCAACGAATCCAGCAGCTCCTCGACATTGCGCGGGCTCTCCGGGAAGAACTCGCCGTGCTTGGCCATGAAGTCGTCGAAGTCCTGCTGGGAGTCTTGGCCTTTGGCGTGCTTGTCCAGCAGGTCGTTGAGGTCGTTCAGCATGTCGCTGACCCGCTGACGGTCCTCGTCGGTGGCGCCCTGCAGCGCCTGCTTCATGCCCGCGAAGCGTTGGTCGAGCATCTCGCGCCCGAGTAGATCCTTGATCTGGTCGTACTTTTCACGCGCCTCGCTGCTGCGCCAGTTGTATTCGGAAAGCTCCTGCACGGCCTTGGCCGGCGACGCCGGCAGCGCATCGAGCTGCAGTTCACCGAACCGGGCGTCATCGTCGAGCGCGCGGGCCAGCTCCTTGCGTTCGGCCAGCACGGCCTCGTCCAGCAGCTTCTTGATCTCCTGCAGGGTGCCGTCTAAATTGTTGCGGCGCAACAATTCCCGTCGCCGCCGGTTGGCCTCGGCGGCCAGCCGGTCGGCGCCGGGCATGTTCTTGGTGCCGCGCCGCAGCAGCTCGGAGAGGGCACGCCGCGGCGAGGTGCCGGCCATCACGTCCTGGCCGATCTGTTCGAGCGCCTCCCGCAGATCCACCGGCGGCGCCAGCGGATCGGGTCCGCCGGTGTACGCCGAGTATCGCGACGAGTGGCCCCTGTTAGCCATAGACGGTCTGGCCCTCCCCGGACACCTTGTCGATTCGCTTGGCCAAATACAGTGCCTCCAGCGCAAGTTCGAGCGCCGCGGCGCGTTCGCCCTCCGAGCGGGCGTGCAGCTTGTCGGCGATCTTGTCCACCACCGGCAGGCTGGGGATCGCCGCCAGCACATCCTTGGCCGACACCCGCTCACCCGTCGTCACCGCCGAGCCGCCCTCGACGGCGGCCACCAGCGACCCGACGTCGATGCCGCCCAGCACCCGCGACGCGGTGTCGGCGGTCGCGCGGCGCAGCAAGTGCTCGAGCACTGCCTGTTCGCGGCCTTCCTCGCCGGACTCGAATTCCAGCTTGCCGCGCAGCACGTCGATCACCGTGCCCAGGTCGACGACCCGGGCCACCGGATCCGTCTCGCCCAGCACGGCGCCGCGGTGCCGGGCCGCGGCCGCGACGGTTTCGGCGGCCGCGATCGCGAACCGCGCCGACACTCCGGACCGCTGGTCAACGGAGTTGGACTCGCGCAGGTAACGCGCGAACCGCGCGATGATCTGCATCAGGTAGTCGGGGACGTGGGCGGACAGGTGCGCTTCCTGCGCGATCACGCCGACTTCCGCGGACAACTCGAGCGGGTAGTGGGTGCGGATCTCGGCGCCGAAGCGGTCCTTGAGCGGGGTGATGATGCGGCCCCGGTTGGTGTAGTCCTCCGGGTTGGCGCTGGCCACCACCAGCACGTCCAGCGGCAGCCGCAGCGTGTAGCCGCGGACCTGGATGTCGCGTTCCTCCATCACGTTGAGCATCGACACCTGGATGCGCTCGGCGAGGTCGGGGAGCTCGTTGACGGCGACGATGCCGCGGTGTGCCCGCGGGATCAGCCCGTAGGCGATGGTCTCCGGGTCCCCGAGGCTGCGGCCCTCGGCGACCTTGATCGGGTCGATGTCGCCGACCAGGTCGGCGACGCTGGTGTCCGGGGTGGCCAGTTTTTCGGTGTAGCGCTCGCTGCGGTGCTTCCACTCCACCGGGAGGTCGTCACCCAGCGTGGCGGCCTTGCGGATGGACTCCGGCGTGATCGGCGAATACGGGTGCTCGCCCAGTTCGGCCCCGGCGATCACGGGCGTCCACTCGTCGAGCAGGCCGACCAGCGCGCGCAGCAGCCGGGTCTTGCCCTGGCCGCGCTCACCGAGCAGCACGAAGTCGTGGCCGGCGATCAGCGCCCGCTCCAGCTGAGGCAGGACGGTGTCGTCGAATCCCAGGATGCCCGGCCAGATGGCCTCACCGTCGCCGCCTTCGGCGAGGCGGGCCAGCAGATTCTCGCGGATTTCCTGCTTGACTCCCCGTTCACGATGTCCGGCGGCACGCAATTCGCCGACGGTGCGGGGCAGGTTGCTCGGTGACGTCACCACTCCACGCTACGACGAGCGCCCAGACGCGTCATCCGAAGGGCGTTCACTGCGTGCCGACACGAAGGCCGGGCATCGTGGGGACGCCCGGCCTTCGCGGCGTACCTAACCGGTGGTGACGGTGGCCTCGGCGTCACCCGGCTTCCAGGTGATGGTGCCGTGCTCGAACGTCGACTTCTTCGCGCCGTCGGGGGTGTCCACCTCGTCGCTGGTCGGGTAGCCCAACTGGCCCTGCGACCCGCCCAGCTGGTTCCACTTGTCGCGGATCTTGCCCCACACCACATAAGCCTGTGTCTTGGAAACGATCACGCCGCCGTCGAATTGCTGGTAGACGCCGCCGTCCGGGTTCTTCTGCTCGTTGCCCGTCGGGGCGCCCAAGTCCTTGCGCGCCTTGTCGTCGAGGGCGTTGTACTTGGCCAGGATCGGCCCCTCGACGGTGTACGGGGTGCCGTTGGCGCCGTTGATCTGCGTCGAACTCGGGGCGCCGCTGGTGCCCGTGCTTTCCGACGGTGCCGCGCTCGCCGAGGTTCCCGAGGTTCCCGAGGTCGCCGAGGAGGTCGCCGACGAACTCGCCGGGCTGGTTGTCTGCCCGGCGTTGTTCGACTTGCTGCACGCCCCACCGATCAGCGCGAAGGCCGCAAGCGCAACGGAGAAAGCAGCCGTTCGTTTCGTAATCTCGCGCATTTCAATTCCTCTCGAAAATGGACGGGACCAGCCGTCCGTGTATCGAAAAGGGAAGGTAGGTCGATCCGCGACCGCCCGAAAGGAAAGGAGGAAACTCGCAGGGGCCGTCGGGTCCTCCCCCGAACGCATCGTACTGAGAATCGACGCGTTTGTGACCCCCATCACCGGCATCGCGGCCAATCGCTAGTGGGCGAAGTGACGCGCCCCGGTGAGATACAGCGTGATGCCGGCGTTGGCGGCGGCCGCGGTCACCTCGTCGTCGCGCACCGATCCCCCGGGGTGCACGACGGCCTTCACCCCGGCGCCGGTGAGCGTCTCGAGCCCGTCGGGGAACGGGAAGAACGCATCCGAGGCCGCGACCGCGCCGCGCACCCGGTCCCCGCCTCGTTCGACGGCCAGCCGGGCGGCGTCGACCCGGTTCACCTGGCCCATGCCGACGCCGATGGTGGCGCCGCCGGCGGCGATCACGATGGCATTCGATTTGACGGCGCGGCACACCCGCCACGCGAACACCAGGTCCGCCAGCGTGGCCGGGTCGGCGGGTGCCCCGGTGGCCAGCGTCCAATTGGCCGGGTTGTCGCCGTGCGCGTCGAGTTCGTCGCGCTGCTGCACCAGCAGCCCGCCGCTGATCGGGCGCAGTTCGGTGCCGCCGGTCAGCGGCTCGGACGCCACCAGCACCCGGATGTTCTTCTTGCGGGTCAGGATGTCCAGGGCGGCCGGCTGATACGCGGGGGCGATGATCACCTCGGTGAAGATGGTGCTGACGTATTCGGCCATCTCGACGCTGACTTCGGTGTTGGCGGCGATGACGCCGCCGAACGCGCTCAGCGGATCGCATTCGTGGGCCTTGCGATGCGCGTCGGCGACCGATGTCGACGAGATCGCGATCCCACATGGGTTGGCGTGCTTGATGATTGCCACACACGTTTGTTCATGGTCGAAGGCCGCCCGCCAGGCCGCGTCCGCATCGGTGAAGTTGTTGTAGGACATCTCTTTTCCGTGCAGCTGCTCGGCTTGCGCCAGGCCCGGCCAGGCACCCGGGTCGCTGTACAGCGACGCCTGCTGGTGCGGGTTCTCGCCGTAGCGCAGCATCGCCGAGCGGCGCCAGCTGCGGCCCAGCCACTTCGGGAAGGTGGTCGGCGGATGTTCGGGGGCCAGCGTCGACTCCATCCACGTCGCCACCGCGATGTCGTAGTCGGCGGTGTGCTGAAACGCCAACGCCGCCAGCCTTTTACGCTCGGCGAGGGTGAATCCGCCGTGGCGCACCGCCGCGAGCACCCCGTCGTAGCCGAGTGGGTCGACGACCACCGCCACGCTGGGGTGGTTCTTGGCGGCGGCCCGCACCATCGACGGGCCGCCGATGTCGATCTGTTCGACGCATTCGTCGATGCCGGCGCCGGAGTCGACGGTTTCGGTGAACGGATACAGGTTGACGACGACGAGCTCGAAGGCGGCGATGCCGAGTTGCTCGAGCGCCGCGGCGTGTTCGGGTTTGCGCAGATCCGCCAGCAGTCCGGCGTGCACGCGCGGGTGCAGTGTCTTGACCCGGCCGTCGAGCACTTCGGGGAAACCGGTCAGCTCCTCGACCCGGGTCACCGGAATGCCTTTCTCGGCAATGACCTTCGCGGTGGAACCGGTCGAGACGATCTCGATGCCCGCCTCGGTCAGTCCCTGGGCGAGCTCGACCAGACCGGTCTTGTCGTACACGCTGATCAAGGCGCGACGGATCGGCCTTTTGGCGTTTTCCCGCCAGTCGTCGGTGCTCATCGGTTGGTCGCCTTTCATCCGATCGTCGCTTTTCTCCCGACCAGGGTCAGGCCGCCGGTCGCGATCGCAGCCACCACATCCACCAGCAGCTTGCGTTCGGTGACTTTGATGCGTTCGTGCAACGTCTGTTCGTCGTCGCCGTCGAGCACCGGAACGGATTGCTGAGCCAGAATCGGCCCGGTGTCCGTCCCGGCGTCCACCAGGTGCACCGTACAGCCTGTGACTTTCACGCCGTAGGCCAACGCTTCGGCCACGCCATGTGCGCCCGGGAAGGCCGGCAGCAGCGCCGGATGCGTGTTGATGACCCGCCCGTAGAAGCGTGAAAGAAATTGCGGCCCAAGGATTTTCATAAACCCTGCGGATACCACCAGGTCGGGCGAGTGGGCGGCGGTGGCCTCGGTGATCGCGGCGTCCCAGGCGGCGCGGTCGGGGTGGTCGCCGAGCCGGACGGTGAAGGAGGGCAGGGAGGCGGCCGCGGCGATCTGGGTGGCCAGGCAGTCGCGGTCGGCGCCGACCGCGACCACCCGGGCCGGGTAGTCGCCCACGGCGGCGTCGATCAGCGAGCTGAGCAGCGATCCGGTACCCGAAGCCAGCACCACCACCCGCGCCGGCGCATTGGGGGGCACATGCAGCGGTTCGACCACATCGGCGAGCCTAGTCAGGCGACGATGCGTGCCGTCACGGCACGCTGAGGAGCCCGACAATCGGGCCGCAGCGGGCGACGATGCGTGCCGTCACGGCACGCTGAGGAGCCCGACAATCCGGTGCCCGGGCGCCGGCGCGCCGTGCGGGTCGAGCGTCGGCGCCCCGCGCGGGCAGGGCGCCGGCGCGCCGCGCCGGCGGGGCACATGGGAAGTGCCGCCTCTGAGCGACAATCACCGAAGTCCGATCCCCCGACGTGTCGTTGTCGCTCAGAGGCGGGCAAAGTTCCTATTCCCCGGGCCGGCGCTCGCCCGCATCGCCCGCGTCGCCCGGCCCGCGCTCCCCGGGATCACCCGCGTCACCCTCACGCTCGCCCGCAACGCCCGGGGATTCGTCGACACCCTCCGCCGCAACCTCGTCGACACCCTCCGCCGCAACCTCGTCGACACCTTCCGCCGCAATCTCGTCGAGGCCCGCAACGTCACCAACGGGCCCGACCGCCTCGCCGAAGACGGAATCGTGCTCCTCGGCCACCGGCGCCGCGGGCGCGGGGCGCGGCTTGAGCCGTCGGGTGGGGCGCCGGATCCCGCCGCTCATCACCACCGTGGCCCCGCCGACCACCGCGAACCAGAAGAAGACCCCGACCAGCAGCGCACCCTGGTCCACGCCGACGTGCCCGAAGTTGCCCAGCTGGCCGCTGCCGGCGTAGGCGAGCAGCGACATCACCAACGCCCCGGCCACCGAGGCGGCCAGCAGTTTGACCATCGCGGCAACGGGCGGCAGCGGGCGCCGCGCGCACTGCTGCCCGACCGCCACGCCCGACGACGCCCCGATGATGAGCAGCGCAACCCACACCGGTCCCAGCGGCGGCCGGGGCACGGCGGCGAGCACCGGCAGGGCCGGGATGTCCCCGCCGAACACGGTGAACGAACTGAACGTCGCGAAACCGATGTGCGCGCTGGACCCGACGGCCACCGCCGCGGTGCCCACAATGACGTTGGGGGCGTACAGCATTGACAACACGGTGAGGCTGAACTCGCCGAAGATCGAATCGGTGATCCCGTAGAGCTCCTGCATGGTCGCCCAATGCACCACCAGCGACCCGGCGGTCACGAAGCCGGACAGCCCGAGCAGCGCCAAGACGCCGGCGGTCGCGGCGCGCAACGAATCACCCAGCCAATAGGGCAGCGACGACGCCGCCAGCGCGCGCGGCCCCACCTGCGACCACACCCCGATCCCGGCGCCGATGGCATGCACCAGGAGCACGCTCAGAAATGCCCGCAGCGCGCTGGGCGTCTGCAACTCGGTGATCACCGACGACGCGTCGTGGATGACGGCCAGCGCGACCGCCGTCATCAACAACGGGCCACCCAGCGCCGAGGCAACCACCCAGCGAATGACCAACCACGACGAGTGCGGCGAGGTGGCCCGCGCGGTGTTGCGCGCCGTGGCCCACACCATCAGCAACACCGGCAGCAGCGGCAGCACACCCAGTTCGCGGCCGCCGATCGACACCGGCACCTGGTGCACGCCCAGCCACATGCTGGCGATGGCGCCCAACGCGCCGGTCATGTCGCTGTTGGCGATCAACAACTGGATCAGCGTGACCGCGGCGATGATGACCAGTGCCACCACCGCCGGGGCGAACGCGACCCTGACGAGGTCACGCGCCTGGCGAGCGCCCGCTGCCCGGTTGTCCTCCACCCGTGTCACTCTGGGGCACGTTCCCGACTAGGCGCGACAGGGCACGTTAGGCGGGCGTCGGCCCAGACGGTGAAGAAGGCTCCTGGCCGTAGGACTGCTGGCCACCGGCCTGCTCGGAGTAATTGGCGGTCGCCGAACCGGAGTCCGATCCCCCGCCGACGTTGGGCGGCGGGCTGAAGCTGGGGAAGCCGGTGGGCGGTGTGGACGGGCCCTGCTGCTGCGCGGACTGTTGCGGGCCGGACTGCGGCGACGGCTGGGCGCCGAAACCGCCGGTCGGAGCGCCGCCCTGGCCGTAACCGCCGTACTGCGACCCGTAGCCCTGCGGCGAATGCTGCTGACCGTGCTGCTGACCACCCGGCTGGCCCCCGGGCTGACCGCCCGGCTGACCGTAGTAGGGCTGTTGCCCGTACTGGCCGTATTGCCCGTACTGGCCGTACTGCGCGTAGGGGTCGTACTTGGGCCGCGGCGCCGGCGCCGTGATCACCCCGGCGTCCAGCAGGACCACGACCACCGCGGCGATCGCCTGCAGCACCACGCACGCCACCAGCGGCCACATCGCCCAGCCGATCGCGAAACCGGCGGGCAGGTTGATCGTCTCGGTGATGGCCAGCAGCGCGGCGAGCACCGCGACGACCGCGACCACGCCCACATAACTCTTGGCCTTGGGCAGCAGGCCCAGCCCGGCGAGCAGCGCGGCCAGCAGCGCCACCACGACGGCGGTGCCGGCGTCACCCGCGCGGCCGCCGATACCCGGGCCGAGGTCGGCGCCGATGGTGAAGGTGGGGCCGAAATTCAGCAGGTAGGCCGCGAAACCCAGGGCGACCACGGCGATGTTGAGGTAGAGCGGGAGTTTGCTCTTGCCGTCGTCGTCTTTGGCGAAAGATGGTGTGGCGCCTGCATAGGTGCCGCCAGACTGCGCCGGTGGATATCCGGGGCTGCCGGGAGAGTAGGTCATGGCTCCTCCTGTTGCTTCCACTGCCTTTTAGTGCCGAGCGGGCGCCACGGTTGCGATGCGACGCGGTGCTTGCAGGCGCGTCACTGCGCGAGCGACACGGTCGATCACCCACGCTAGCGCACGTGCGACGGCCGGTGCCGTCGCCATTGGCTTGCCCGCGGGCTTCGGAGACGACCGCGCGGCGAGACGGTCCGTATCACGACAGCTTGCCCCGCAGAGGTAGAACACGTTCTAATTCACTGCATGGATTACGGGCTTGTGCTTTTCACCAGCGACCGTGGCATCTCTCCGGCTGCGGCCGCGAAGCTTGCCGACGACCACGGGTTTGCGACCTTCTACGTGCCGGAACACACGCATATCCCGATCAAGCGGGAGGCCGCGCACCCGACCACCGGCGACGCGTCGCTGCCCGACGACCGCTACATGCGCACCCTGGACCCGTGGGTCAGTCTGGGCGCGGCCTGTGCCGTCACCTCGCGGGTGCGACTGTCCACCGCCGTGGCGCTGCCCGTCGAACACGACCCGATCACGCTGGCCAAGAGCATTGCCACCCTGGACCATCTGTCCGGCGGCCGGGTCAGCCTCGGGGTCGGATTCGGTTGGAACACCGACGAACTCGCCGACCACGGCGTGCCGGCGGGCCGGCGCCGCACCATGCTGCGCGAATACCTGGAAGCGATGCGCGCCCTGTGGACGCAGGAAGAAGCGGCCTACGACGGCGAGTTCGTCAAGTTCGGGCCCAGCTGGGCCTGGCCCAAGCCGGTGCAGCCGCACATCCCGGTGCTGGTGGGCGCGGCCGGCAACGAGAAGAACTTCAAATGGATCGCGCGCAGCGCCGACGGCTGGATCACCACGCCGCGCGATTTCGACATCGACGAACCGGTCAAGCTGCTGCAGGACACCTGGGCGGCCGCCGGCCGCGACGGCGCCCCGCAGATCGTGGCGCTCGACTTCAAGCCGGACGCCGAGAAGCTGGCCCGATGGGCCGAGCTCGGGGTGACCGAGGTGCTGTTCGGCCTGCCGGACAAGTCCGAGGACGAGGTCGCCGCCTACGTCGAGCGGCTGGCCGGCAAGCTCGCCGCCCTGGTGTGACAACGACCCAGGCCACGGACGTGACGCCCAGGCCAGGCACGCGCCGCGGAATCAGGCCAGCGTGGCCCGGTTGTCCTTCTCGGTCGCCGTGACCACGATCGACGCGCCGAGCGGCTCGCCGTCGCTGAGCAGGCCGACCAGCTCGGGATCCTCGGTCAAGGCCAAAAAGCGGCTGCCGTCGTCGTCGAGGCGGCCGATGATGATGCCGGTGCGCACCGGCCAGTCGTAGCGCACGGTGTAGGTCTCGATGGTCGCGCGACCGTCCGCCCTGACGGTCACCGGAACCGTGGGACGGGCGGCGACCTCGGCGCGCAGCGCGGCGCTGTTGTCGGGTTTCCAGTTCACCGGCGTGGTCGAGTACACCCCGACGGAGTACTTGCTCATGATCCCGCCGTTGGCGGCGACCAAGCCGAACTGGCCTGGCCGGTCCCGCATTTCGCTGACCGTCTCGGCGATGCCGTGCAGCGAGTAGTTGTTGCCCGGTCCGCCGAAGTACGGCAGGCCGCCGGTGAGCGTCAGGCCGCGCGGATCGTCGGTGGCCAGGCTCGTGCCGTCGCAGAAGTTGAACACCGGCACCGGGAAGCAGCTGTACAGATCGAACGTCGAGACGTCGTCGATGCCGATGCCCGCCCCGACCAGCGCCTCCTGGACCGCCAGCACCGACGCCGAGTTGTAGGTCAGGTCGAGGCGGTCCAGCAGCGGCTGGTCCACCATGTCCGCGTGTCCGTGCAGGAACACCCAGCGCTCCTCGGGCACGCGGAACCGCCGCGCGGCGGCCACCGACATCAACAGCGCGGCCGCGCCCTGGTTGACCTGGTCGCGGGCCACCAGCAGCCGGGGGTAGGGATCGCAGATCATCCGGTTGGACGGGGTCACCGTGATGAGCTCGTCGACGCTGCGTTCCACCGGGGCGGACGCGAACGGGTTCTTGGCCGCCACCTTGGTGAACGGGGCGAACAGCTCGCCCATCCGGCGCCGGTAGTCGGCCACGCTCAAGCCCAGCCGGGCGCGGCGCGCGTTCTCCAGCAGCCCGTACTGGGCCGGCGCGCCGATCAGGCCGTGGGCGACGGTGTGGTCGTCGAACAGGCCTTCGTAGCCGAAACCCCGGTCCTCGAGCGAACCCTCGACCGTCTCGGAGTGGTCCGGCTTCTCCCGGTCGGCGAAATACCGGATGCTGGAAGTGTTTTCGGAGCCGAAGATCATCACGACCTCGGCGTCCCCCGCGGCGATGACGCCGGCGAACTCGGTGACCAGATGCTGGGGGCCCTGGCCGCCGATGGGTTCGAGGACGGCGCGGGCCGGGGCGGCGCCGATGCGCCGCGCGACCGACCGCGGGTAGTTGTTGGACTTACCCATGGGTGCAGGCGTGCGCCCGGACAGCTCGAATTGCCGGATCGCGGCGACGGTGTCGACGGCCGCGGCGACGGCGGTGGCGTCGGCCCCGCAGTCGTGCAGCGCCGCCCGCGCCGCTTCCGTCGCCAGCTCCACCGACGACATGCCGCGGTACCCGGAGTCCTCGATGCGCTCGGTGAACTGCCCCACCCCGACGATGACGGGGGTGTTCGGGTCGAGATTCATAGACCCACTATCTACCGCGGGCCGGGCCCCGGCAAAATCCGGGGCCCCACCGCGGGCCGCTACAGGCTCTGCAGGATCTCTCGGGCCAGCGCGGCCGTCTCCGACGGCGTCTTGCCGACCTTGACGCCGGCGGCCTCCAGGGCCTCCTTCTTGGCGGCCGCGGTGCCCGACGAGCCGGACACGATGGCGCCGGCGTGACCCATCGTCTTGCCTTCCGGCGCAGTGAATCCCGCGACATAGCCGACGACCGGCTTGGACACGTTGGCCTTGATGTAGTCGGCCGCGCGCTCCTCGGCGTCGCCGCCGATCTCGCCGATCATCACGATGATCTTGGTGTCGGGGTCCTTCTCGAACGCCTCGATGGCGTCGATGTGGGTGGTGCCGATGATCGGGTCACCGCCGATGCCGATCGAGGTGGAGAACCCGAAATCGCGCAGCTCGTACATCATCTGGTAGGTCAGGGTGCCGGACTTGGACACCAGCCCGACCGGCCCGGGACCGCTGATGTTGGCCGGGGTGATGCCGGCCAGCGCCTCGCCGGGCGTGATGATGCCCGGGCAGTTGGGTCCGATGATGCGGGTCTTCTGACCCTTGTCCACGTTGTAGGCCCACGCATATGCGCTGTCCTGCACCGGAATTCCCTCGGTGATGACGACCAGCAGCGGGATCTCGGCGTCGATGGCCTCGATGATGGCATCCTTGGCGAACTTCGGCGGCACGAACACCACCGACACGTTGGCGCCGGTCTCCTTCATCGCCTCGGACACCGTGCCGAACACCGGCAGTTCGACGTCCTTGCCGACCGGGTCCACGTGCGAAACCGTGGTCCCGGCCTTGCGGGCGTTGACCCCGCCCACCACCTGGGTTCCGGCCTTGAGCATCAGCGCGGTGTGCTTGGTGCCCTCGCCGCCGGTGATGCCCTGGACGATGACCTTGGAGTCCTTGTTCAAAAAGATCGACATGGCTTGGCTCCCTTACTTGTTCGCCAGCTCGGCGGCTTTGTCGGCGCCGGAGTCCATGGTCTCGGCCTGGATCACCAGCGGGTGGTTGGCTTCGGCGAGGATGCGGCGACCCTGGTCGACGTTGTTGCCGTCGAGCCGAACCACCAGCGGCTTGTTCGCCTCGTCACCGAGCATGTTCAGGGCGGTCACGATGCCGTTGGCGACGGCGTCGCACGAGGTGATGCCGCCGAACACGTTCACGAACACGCTCTTGACCTGCTTGTCGTGCAGGATGACGTCCAGGCCCGCGGCCATCACCTCCGCCGACGCGCCGCCGCCGATGTCGAGGAAGTTGGCCGGCTTGACCCCGCCGTGCTTCTCGCCCGCGTAGGCGACGACGTCCAGGGTGGACATCACCAGGCCCGCGCCGTTACCGATGATGCCGACCTGGCCGTCCAGCTTCACGTAGTTGAGGTCGTGTTCCTTGGCCTTGAGCTCCAGCGGGTCGGTGGCGTCGCGGTCCTCGAACGCGGCATGGCCGGGCTGCCGGAAGTCGGCGTTGGCGTCCAGGGTGACCTTGCCGTCCAGCGCCAGGATCTGGTCGTCGGGGGTGCGCACCAGCGGGTTGACCTCGACCAGGGTGGCGTCCTCGGCGACGAAGAGCTCCCACAGCTTGTTGATGGTGACCGCGGCCGCGTCGAGCACCTCGGCGGGCAGGTGGCCCTTCTCGGCGATGGACCGCGCGGTCGCCAGGTCCACGCCGGTGACGGCATCCACCGGCACCTTGGCCAGCCGCTCGGGCTTGGTGGCGGCCACCTCTTCGATCTCCATGCCGCCCTCGACCGAGCACATGGCCAGGTAGGTGCGGTTGGCCCGGTCCAGCAGGAAGGAGATGTAGTACTCCTCGGCGATGTCGCTGGCCTCGGACACCAGCAGCTTCTTGACGACGTGGCCCTTGATGTCCAGGCCGAGGATGTTCTTGGCGTGGGTGTAGGCGTCCTCGGGCGTGGCGGCATATTTCACGCCGCCCGCCTTGCCGCGGCCACCGGTCTTGACCTGCGCCTTGACCATGACAGGACGGCCGATCTCGGCGGCGATGTCCCGAGCACCCTCGGCGGTGTCGGTCACCCGTCCCGGCGTGGTCGGTACGTTGTGCTTGGCGAACAATTCTTTTGCTTGATACTCGAAAAGGTCCATGGACTCTCTGTCTTCGCTCGACTCAACTACTAGGCCTCTTGGTGGGCGGTGCCGCAATCGGCAACTCGCACGGACGAACTGTATCCACCCGCCAAACCGCTGCTACCGCCGCGTCCGCCGATGTGGCACAGCTCACGGGACCCGGATAGACCGGCCAGGTGATCCAAATCACAATTCCGTCGGGTTTGTGCGACGAGGTTGCCAGTCCCGCGCGTCAGCAGATACCTTCCTAGGGTCCAGATAACGTTATGGTCACGATACGAGGACATTTCAGGTTGTCCCAGCACCGTTTTGCCCGCTCTTCTGCCGTAACAACAGGCGTCGTGAGGGTAGGTCGCGCGGCAGGCGCCCGGTCGGCGGAACCCCATCGAACCGAAGTCACCGAGATCCTCCCGCTGGACGGATTCGACTTCGACGACCTTGACTTCTGTGACGACGCCGGCGATCACGGCGACCTGGACTTCAGCACCGACTCCCCCTTCGACAATGAGGCGCAGGTCTTGCTGGCGCCCGAGCTCGACGATCTGAACGAGACCGACGACCTGCGGCCGCTGTGGCTGGCCGCTCCGGTCACCGAGGTGCTGCCCCGGACCACCGTCGCGGCCCGCACCGAGCGGCGGCCGGAGCGCCCCCGCGGCGCCGACGTGGTGGGGGTGGCCCGCCGCGGCGGGCAGCATCGCAAGCAACCGACCAGCGCGGCCCGCGGCCGGCTGCTGATCTCGGCGATGGCCGCGGGCGCCGCCGCGGCCGCCGCCCACACCGCCACCAGCCACGCCGACACCCCGAAGACCGACGCGGTGCTGACCGCCAACGCGTCCTCGCTCACCGGCGGGGCGGGCGGCAGCAACACCGTCCGCGGGCCCCAGGTGATCGCGGCCGAGCCGGCGGCCACCGCCGCCCTGCACAACCAGGAGCTGGCCAAGGGCGTCGCCTTCGCCAACGACCGCGCGCAGCGCGAGGCACGCCTGCAGCAACCGCTCTACGTGATGCCGACCAAGGGCATCTTCACCTCCAACTTCGGCTACCGCTGGGGGGTGCTGCACGCCGGCATCGACCTGGCCAACTCGATCGGCACCCCGATCTACGCGGTGTCCGACGGCGTCGTCATCGAGGCCGGGCCGGCGGGCGGGTACGGGATGCTGGTCAAGCTGCGGCACGCCGACGGCACCGTCACGCTCTACGGCCACATCAACACCGCGCTGGTCAGCGTCGGCGAGCGGGTGATGGCCGGCGACCAGATCGCCACCATGGGCAACCGGGGCAACTCCACCGGCCCGCACCTGCACTTCGAGGTGCTGCAGGGCGGCACCGAGCGCATCGACCCGGTGCCGTGGCTGGCTAAGCGTGGCCTTATGGTCGGCAACTACGCTGGTTGAGGTGACCGCGCCGAACGATCCACCTTCCGGTCCGCGTCCCTCCGAGCCCGCTGCGGAGCCGTCACCGCCCTCCGACACCCGGACCCGGATCATCCGCCGCGCGCCGACCGGGCCGATTCCCGTCACGCCGGATTCACCGACCACTCACTTCGCTCCGCAACCGCCGTCGTATCGCGGCGGCCCCCGCGCGGGACGAACCGGCTACTCCGGGCTGCCGGCACTCGAGCCCAGCGACCGGACGGCCGTCGCCGCCTGCGCGGTCGCAATCGTCAGCGGCTGGGCCACCTCGGTGGTGGCCACCGACCTGATCGCCGGGTGGTGGCGGTCGGACCGGCTGTTCTGCATCGCAGTCGGGTTCCTCGCCCTGGTATTCGCCGCCACCACGGTGTCGGGGGTGATCGGGCTGCTGCAGCGCCGCTCGGTCAGCCGCTACCTGCTGCTGGCCGGCGCGCTGGTCGCTTTTCTCACCTATATCGGCGTGTTCATCGCCGGCGCCCGGGTGGCCTGGGTGGTGCACCTGCTGCCAGTATTGCCCATCGCCACGGTGGTGCTGGTGCTGTTGCCCCAGACCAAACGCTGGCTGGACGCCTGAGCGTCGCCGAACGTGCACTGACGGCGAAGATTTCGCGGGCGATTTTCTCGCACTGAATGCACGCTCGGCGCGGTTAGAGCTTGCTGATCGGGGCGTGGTTGTGCATCAGCTTCACCCGCCCGGAGCTGCCGAAGTCGATCAGTGACATCGCCGACTCGCCGGCGCCGGACACCTCCTCGACTCGGCCCAGCCCGTACTTGTCGTGCGTCACCCGGTCGCCCGGCGCCAGCACCAGCAGCGGCCGTTTGCTCATTGCGGCGCGGGTCGGGGCCGCCCGCGGGGTGCCGAACCGGCCGGCGCCGCTGACCGGTGCGCTGAACGACGGCGCCGGCGCGGTGCGCCGCCACTCGATCAGTTCCTGCGGAATCTCCCGCAGGAAGCGAGATTCCGGGTTGAGCATGGGCTGGCCCCACGACGAGCGGACGATGGCCCGGCTCAGGTAGAGCCGCTGCCGGGCCCGGGTGATGCCCACGTAGGCCAGCCGCCGCTCCTCGGAGAGTTCGACCGGATCGTCCAGCGACCGCATGTGCGGGAACATCCCGTCCTCCCAACCGGTGACGAACACCACCGGGAACTCCAGGCCCTTCGCGGTGTGCAGGGTCATCAGCGTGACCATCCCGGCGCCGTCCTCGGGGATCTCGTCGCTGTCGGAGACCAGCGAGACCCGTTCCAAGAACTCGGCCAGCACACCGGTGTCGGGCACGTCTTCGTCGTCCGCGGCGTCCAGCGACTCGTCCAGCGCGGCGGCGTTCGCCCGGTCGGTGCTGAATTCGTGTGCGACGCTGACGAGTTCGTTGAGGTTGTCCAGACGCGCCAGCTCTTGGGGATCGGTGGACGATTCCAGCTCCCGGCGGTAGCCGGTGCGTTCGAGCACCGACTCGACCAGGTCGCCGAGATCGTCGTCCAGCCGGCCGCGCAGGTCGTCCAGCAACTCGACGAAACCCGCGATCGCCTTCTCCGCGCGCGAATTCAGCATCGGCACTTTGCCTTCGGCCGCGGCCACCAGCGCGTCGGCGAAACTGGCACCGGTGTTCTCGGCGTACACCGCCACGCAGGCCTCGGCCCGATCACCGATCCCCCGGCGCGGGGTGTTGAGGATGCGCCGCATGCTCACCGCGTCGCCGGGGTTGTCCAGCACCCGCAGGTAGGCAATGATGTCGCGGATCTCCTTGCGCTCGTAAAAGCGCACTCCCCCAACGACTTTGTAGGGGATCCCGGCGCGGATGAACACCTCCTCGAAGGACCGCGACGAGTTGTTGGTGCGGTAGAAGACGGCGACGTCGTTGTAGGTGATCTCGCCCTTCTGCGCGAGCGCGTCGATCTCCTCGGCGACGAAGCGGGCCTCGTCGTGCTCGTTGTCGGCGACGTAGCCGACGATCAGCTCGCCCGCGCCGGCGTCGGTCCACAGCCGCTTGTCGCGGCGACCGGAGTTACGCGCGATCACCGAGTTGGCCGCCGACAGGATGTTCTGTGTCGAGCGGTAATTCTGTTCCAGCAGAATGGTTGTCGCGTCCGGGTAGTCGCGTTCGAAATCCTCGATGTTGCGGATGGTGGCGCCGCGGAAGGCATAGATCGACTGGTCGGCGTCGCCGACAACGCACAGCTCGCCGGGGGGAACGCCGTCCTCGGTGTCGGTGCCCACCAACTCGCGCACCAGCACGTACTGCGCGTGGTTGGTGTCCTGGTACTCGTCGACGAGCACGTGCCGGAACCGCCGCCGGTAGTGCTGGGCGATCTGCGGGAAGGCGCGCAGCACCGCCACCGTCTCGCCGATCAGGTCGTCGAAATCCAACGCGTTGGCCGCCCGCAGCCGGCGCTGGTATTCGCCGTAGACGCTTGCCACGGTGCGGGACAACTCGTCGGAATCGTCGGTGAGGTTGGCGACCGCCGCGGCGGGGTCGATCAGCTCGTTCTTCAGGTTGGAGATCGCGTTGGCCAACAGCCGCGGCGAGTAGCGCTTGATGTCCAGGCCCATGTCGCGGCCGATCATCTGCAGCAGCCGCCGCGAGTCGTCGGCGTCGTAGATCGAGAAGTTGGAATTGAGGCCCTCGATCAGCGCCGCCTGGTTGCGCAGGATGCGCACGCAGGTCGAATGAAAGGTGGACACCCACATGGCGCGGGCCCGGTTGCCCACCAGCCGCACCACCCGTTCCCGCATCTCCGCGGCGGCCTTGTTGGTGAAGGTGATGGCCAGCACCTGGCCCACCCCGACCCCCCGGGCCGCGATCAGGTAGGCGACGCGGCGGGTCAGCACCGCCGTCTTCCCCGAACCCGCCCCGGCGACGATCAGCAGCGGCGAACCCTCGTGCACCACGGCCTGGCGCTGTTGCGGATTGAGCCCCTCGAGCAATTGCTCGGCTTCGGAGACCGGCTTGGCATCTGTTACGTGCACACTCATGTCAGTCCAAACTTACCGCCGCCCACCGACGCACAGCGCCCAGTCGTCCAACCAGGTTAGTGTCCCGGCCGCCCGCCGCCGGGCCAACCGGGCCGCCGGGAGCGACGGCGTGTCGCGACGGTTGACGCGGCCCGCCGACCGGCCCGCCGGCACAATTACACCCGAGTCAAAAAGACGCAGCTCAAGTGCGGTTTTTTGCGCACGTACCGGATCTAGTGGCACACTCATTTGGTGCTCACCGTGCAGTGTTACCGGCGGTTGTCCAGCCCAAAATGGCGCCGTCGATCCGTCCACGGACACCGGTCCGCGGCGGCCGTGGTCTGACTGCTTCCGCAGAGCCCCGCGCGGGGCTCGTCTTCTCCTGAGGCCTGATACTGCATGAGACCCCAATCCCCAGATGACGACGACGACGCGGAGTCAGCAGAGATGAACACGGAAACGGTGGATCCCCGTGAGGCCACCGACATCGACCAGTTGCGCCGGGAGATCGACCGGTTGGACGCGGAGATCCTGGCCGCGGTGAAGCGACGCACCGAGGTGTCGCAGGCGATCGGCAGGGCGCGCATGGCATCGGGCGGCACCCGGCTGGTCCACAGCCGGGAGATGAAGGTCATCGAGCGCTACAGCGAGCTGGGTCCCGACGGCAAAGACCTGGCCATGCTGCTGCTGCGGCTGGGTCGGGGCCGGCTCGGGCACTGACGTCGGCGGCGCCGCGCACGTCGCGCGACCTGGCTCCGTTCCGTCGCAACCCATAGGGTCTGAACCATGAGCCGCGTCGGCGACGCGAAGCGATGAGGAGGAGCGGCGCCCATGACATCCGTGCACACCCTGCCCGACATCACCGCCACCCCGGCGTGGGACGCCCTGCGCAAACATCACGACCGCATCGGCGACACCCACCTTCGCCAGTTCTTCGAGGAAGATCCCGACCGTGGCCGCGAGCTGACAGTAACCGTCGGTGACCTCTACATCGACTACAGCAAGCACCGCGTCACCCGAGAAACCTTGCGGCTCTTGGTCGATCTGGCCCGCACGGCCAAACTCGAAGAGCGCCGCAACCAGATGTTCGCCGGGGTGCACATCAACACCTCGGAGGATCGCGCGGTGCTGCACACAGCGCTGCGACTGCCCCGGGACGCGGAACTGATCGTGGACGGCCGCAACGTCGTCGCGGACGTGCACGAGGTGCTCGACGCCATGGGCGAGTTCACCGACCGGTTGCGCAGCGGTGAATGGACCGGAGCGACCGGCAAGCGGATCAGCACCGTCGTCAACATCGGCATCGGCGGATCCGACCTCGGCCCGGTCATGGTGTACCAGGCGTTGCGCCACTACGCCGACGCGGGAATCTCGGCGCGCTTCGTGTCCAACGTCGACCCGGCCGACCTGATCGCCACCCTGGCCGACTTGGACCCCGCCACAACACTTTTCATCGTCGCGTCCAAGACGTTCTCGACGCTGGAAACCCTCACCAACGCCACGGCCGCGCGCCGCTGGATCACCGACGCCCTCGGCGACGCCGCCGTGGCGCACCATTTCGTCGCCGTCTCCACCAACAAACGCCTGGTCGACGACTTCGGCATCAACACCGACAACATGTTCGGGTTCTGGGACTGGGTGGGCGGCCGTTACTCGGTGGACTCGGCGATCGGCCTTTCGGTGATGGCCGTCATCGGCCGGGAGGCCTTCGCGGATTTCCTGTCCGGGTTCCATATCGTCGACCGGCATTTCCAGACCGCGCCGCTGGAATCCAATGCCCCTGTGCTGCTTGGGCTTATCGGCTTGTGGTACTCCAACTTCATGGGCGCGCAGTCGCGTGCGGTGCTGCCGTATTCCAACGACCTGGCCCGGTTCGCGGCCTATCTGCAGCAGCTGACCATGGAATCCAACGGCAAGTCCACCCGCGCGGACGGCAGCCCGGTCACCACCGACACCGGCGAAATCTTCTGGGGCGAACCGGGAACCAACGGTCAACACGCCTTCTATCAGTTGCTGCACCAGGGCACCCGGTTGGTGCCGGCCGACTTCATCGGTTTCAGTCAACCGATCGACGACCTGCCCACCGCCGAAGGCAGCGGCAGCATGCACGACCTGTTGATGAGCAACTTCTTCGCCCAGACCCAGGTGCTGGCGTTCGGCAAGACCGCCGAAGAGATTGCGGCCGAAGGCACTCCGGCCGACATCGTGCCGCACAAGGTGATGCCCGGCAACCGCCCGTCGACCTCGATCCTGGCCAACCGGCTCACGCCGTCGGTGCTGGGCCAGTTGATCGCGCTCTATGAGCACCAGGTCTTCACCGAGGGCGTGATCTGGGGCATCGACTCTTTCGACCAATGGGGGGTGGAGCTGGGTAAGACCCAGGCAAAGGCGCTGCTTCCGGTGATCACCGCGGACAACTCGCCGGCGCCGCAGTCGGACAGCTCCACCGACGCCCTGGTGCGCCGCTACCGCAGCGAACGCGGCCGCACCAGCTGACTCAGGCGAACATCTTCGTCAGCCGCGGCGGCAGCACCCGCATCAACTGCACCAGCGGCGCCCACGGCCACCACGGCACCGCCGCGCGGCCGGGCTCCCGCTCCATGGCGGCGACCAACGCCTTGACCCCGGTTTCGTTGTCCACCATCAACATTGTGCTGTTGGATTTGGCCGTCATCTCCGACTCGATGTAGCCGGGCTCGAGCACCGAAACCTTGATCGGCCCCTTGGCGTATTCGGCGCGCAACGATTCACCCAGCGAGCTCAGGCCGGCCTTGCTCGCCGCGTACGCCGCCTTGACGCCGGGCACTCCCTTGTTGCCGAGCACCGACGAGATCAGCACCAGGTGGCCCGACCCGTTCTTGTGGAACATCTCCAGCGCGGTCTCGATCTGCACCAGCGCGGACACCAGGTTGGTCTCAATGGTCGCCTTGTTGGCCCACAGTTTGCCGGAGCCGAGCTTGGCGCCCTTGCCGATGCCGGCGTTGACGATGATGCGGTCGATGCCGCCGAGTTCGTCGCTGAGTTCGGCGAAGACCTTGGGCACCTGCTCGTGGTCGTTGACGTCCAGCGCGGCGACCGCGACCGTGATTCCCGGATACCGTTGCGACAGTTCGGCTTTGAGCTCGTCGAGCCGGTCGGCGCGGCGCGCGCACAGCGCGAGGTCGCGGCCCTTGGCGGCGAACGCGCGCGCCATCCCGGCGCCCAGGCCCGAGCTGGCGCCGGTGATGAGGATCTTCTGGCGAGTCATCTCCGGCAGCATATCGACAGGTGTCAAGTCCGCGGCCGGCGGCTACTTCAGCAAACGCGACATCCGCCGGTCGGCCAGGATCTTGCCGCCGGTCTGGCACGTCGGGCAATACTGAAAAGACTTGTCCGCGAACGACACTTCGCGCACGGTGTCGCCACACACCGGGCACGGCAACCCGGTCCGGGCATGCACCCGCAATCCGGAACGCTTCTCGCCCTTGAGCATGGCCGCCCCCTGGCCGACGGACCGGCTCACCGCGTCGGTGAGCACCGTGACCATGGCGTCATGCAGGGTGGCCAGCTGTTTGTCAGACAACTTGCCGGCCGTGGCGAACGGGGAGATCTTCGCGACGTGCAGAATCTCGTCGCTGTAGGCGTTGCCGACCCCGGCGATCACCTTCTGGTCGGTGATCACCGTCTTGATCCGGCCGGTGTTGCCGGCCAGCAGGTCGGCCAGCGCGTCGACGTCCAGGTCCAGGGCGTCCGGGCCCAGGGCGGCGATCCCAGGCACCCGCGCCGGGTCGTCGACGAGCCACACCGCCAGCCGCTTCTGGGTGCCGGCCTCGGTCAGGTCCAAGCCGGGGGCCGCGCCGGGTGTGCCCAGATGCACCCGCAGTGCGATCGGGCCCTTGCCGGGCCTCAGCGGCGCCGCGGTCAGCCGGTCCGACCAGCGCAACCACCCCGCCCGGGACAGATGGGCGATCAGGAAAAGGCCCTCGGTCCGCAGGCCCAGGTATTTGCCCCAGCGCTCGGCGCCCACCACGGTCTGCCCGTGCAGCGCGCTGATCGGCGGGTCGAACGTCTTGAGCACGGACAGGGCGGCGACGTCGACCCGGCCGATCGGCAGCCCGACGGCATGGCGCCGCAGGTGGTCGGCCAGCGCTTCGATCTCGGGCAGTTCGGGCACGGTTTCAGTGTGCCGGTCGCAGCAAATAGGTGTCCATGATCCAGCCGTGCCGGGCGCGGGCCTGCGCGCGCAGCGCGGCGATGCGGGGCCCCACCTCGCCGACGGTGCCGGCGACCAGCAGTTCGTCGGCGGTGCCCAGGTAGGCGCCCCACCAGATGCGGGTCTCGGGCGCACACAGCTGGAACGAGCAGTCGGCGTCGAGCATCACCACCGCCGAGCCGGACATGCCGTGGGCGCGCAGCTGGCGACCGGTGGTGACGAGCACGGGTTCGCCGACCTCGTTGAGCGGGATGCGATGCCGGGCGGTCAGCGCTTGCACGGCGGTGATGCCGGGGATCACGTCGAAGGTGAATTCGACGTGCCCGGCGACGGTGTCCAGGATGCGCAACGTGCTGTCGTAGAGCGACGGATCGCCCCAGGCCAGAAAGCCGCCGACGCCGTGCGGGCCGAGTTCGGCGGCGATGGCGTCGGCCCAGATCTGCGCGCGTGCGGCATGCCATTCGGCCACCGCGTCGCGGTAGTCGGCGCGGTCGGACCGCGTCGGGTCGGGCAGCTCGACGAAGCGGTAGCCGGGCTGACGGATGAACCGGGAGCAGATCTCGCGTCGCAGCGCCACCAGGTCGCTCTTCTGCTCGCCCTTGTCCATCGCGAAAAACACCTGGGTGTCGTTGAGCGCCTCGATCGCCTGCACGGTCAGGTAGTCGGGGTCGCCGGCGCCGATGCCGATGACGTGGATGTGCCGCCCCAATCGACCCTCCTGACTTGCTTCTGTCGCCCACATTGCCGAATCGATACCGCAAGGGCCTAGTCGGGACCGCAAGTACCCAGTACCATGGGTACCGTCTGAAGCGCCCGAGGCGACGATGCCAAGCGATCAGGAGGACCCGACCATGACGCGCGCCGAGACGATCCGAAGCGACGCGAGGCCCACCGGACCGAGTCGCGAAGAGTTCTCCGAGCGGCTGCTGAAGGGCTCGGTCAAGAAGTCCTACGAACCCGTCGTCGACATCGACTGGGACGCCCCGCTCGACCCGGACAAGTTCTTCCTGCCGCCCCGGCTGGTGTCGCTGTACGGCACGCCGATGTGGGACGAGATGACCCGCGAACAACAAATCGAGCTGTCCCGCCAGGAATTGGTCAACACGCTGTCGGCCGGCATCTGGTTCGAGAACATGCTCAACCAGTCGCTGCTCCGCACCATCCTGCACGAGGACCCGACCAGCCGGTCCACCCACTACAAGCTGACCGAGCTGGGTGACGAGACCCGCCACATGGTCATGTTCGGCAAGGCCATCGAACGTGTGGGCGCAAAACCGGTGCAGCCGAAGCGTTTTCACCGCTACATCATCAACGCGCTGCCGCTGGCCTTCCAACGCGGATCGATGCTGTGGGTGGCCGCGCTGATCGGCGAGGAGATCTTCGACTCGCTGCAGCGACAGATGATGGACGACCCCGAGCTGCAGCCGATCATCCAGCGGCTCATGCGGATTCACGTCACCGAGGAGGCCCGCCACATCCAATTCGCGCGCGACGGGGCGCGCAAACGGGTCGCCGAGATGCCCCGGCTCAACCGCTGGTTCATGGCCAACATCAACGGGCTGGGCGGCTACTTCTTCAACTATCTGTTCAGCAACCCGGTCCCCTATGCGCGTGCCGGCCTGGACCCCAAGCGGGCCCGAAAGACCGCGCGCACCAGCGCCCATCGCCGCGAGATCCAGATCGCGGGGTTCGCTCCCCTGGCGGCGTTCCTGACCGAGGTTGGCCTGATGGGCCCGCTCGCGCGTCGCGGCTGGAAGCGCAGCAGGTTTCTGTGACGGCGCCGCCCGAGGGCGCCGGGGGCCGCTGCCACATCGCGGTCGTGGGCGCGGGAGCCGCCGGGCGATGCGTCCGATCCGCCCTGCGCGCCGCCGGATTCGCCGACCTGGTCACCCTGGATCGGCCCGACCATGAAGTCCGCCGGTCCCGGTTCGACGACGACGCCGATGCCTGGCGGCTGACCACGACCGACGGCGAACTCTGGTGCGCCGATGTCGTCGTCGCCGCATACCGGCCGGCGCAGGTGCCCTGGCTGCCCGACATCGCCGGGCGCGACGAGTTCGGCGGCGCGTCGTTTCACGCCGCGGCGTGGGATCCCGGCTTCGACCCGTCCGGCAAACGCATCGCGGTGATCGGCACCGACGCCGCCGCCGCGCACCACCTCGGCCGGCTGGCGCACACCGCGGCGTCGGTCCTGGTGTTCGCTCATGCTCCCCGCCGGGTGGTGCCCGAGATACCGCGCTGGCCCACCCGCGCCCGACGCCGGCTGCTGCGGACACCGCGACGGCCCGGGCCGGTGATCGTGCCGTCGCCGATCCGGGCGGTGACCCGCTCGGGCGTGCAGACCGCCGACGGCGCCCACCACCACGTCGACGCCATCATCTACGGCACCGGCTTCGCCATCCCCGCGCACGTCGCCGACGACACGATCACCGGCGCCGGCGGCGTGCCCCTCCGGCAGGCCTGGCCCGACGGCACGGAACCGTTCTGCGGCGTCGCGGTCCGCGGCTTTCCCAACTACTTCTTCGCCACCGGACCGGATCCCGGCCCGCAGGCGCGCTACATCGTCGAGTGCCTGAAGCTCATGCAGCGCACCGGCAGCCGCCGCATCGAGGTGCGCGCCAGCAGCCAGCAGGTGTTCAACGAACGCGCCCAGCTACGCCCGGTCGAGCCGCCCCCGGTGGCGTCCGCCTTCGACCTTTCGGCCAGCACGCCCGCCGGCGATGACACCTACGACGGCGCCGCCACGCTCGAGATCGCCGGTGACCGGCATCCGGTGCGGGTGCGGCTGACGGGCCACCTGGATCCCATCGACGGCCGATACCACTGGCAGGGAACGGTATTCGGGTCGCCGTCGCAGCCGCTGCCCGGCGACCTGCTCGGCCAGGCCCGCGCCGCCACCCTGACCGTGGGCCAGCGCAGCGCGCCGGCCCGCATCGTCGAACGCACACCGTGGGGCACGCACACGGTCGCCGGCGTCGGCGCCCCGCCCTACCCTGGCCACCGCTGAGCGGCCGTCGCCATTGCGCTGGTCGCGCTCCCGCCTTGCGGACTCGCGGGGAGTTTGACGGCCGGACCCGCGTGGTAACCCCAGGCAAGCTCGTGCTGGACACCTGATCACGGCGCGTTCGGGGGAAGTGCGCATCGACGCCGCGCGGGCGGGGAGGGGGCGCATGATCCTTGCGTTGCGGGCCGGCGACGCGGGCCCGCGGAGACGCCGATCGCAACCTGCGGTTCCGCGCCGCCTTGAGGCCAGCCGATCGCGAACTAGACTTTTGCTCCTGAAGGCGGATACTCAAGCAGTCGACCCGGCAGAACACGAGGAGCGGGAAATGACACCGGACGTCCGGACCGAGCCGGGATGAGCCGGGTTGCTGAGTCGGCCGGCTCATTGGCCGTGTCGACGCGGACGGATGATGCGGCCACCGTGCTGACCGTCGACGGCGTCCTCGATCCCGCCAGCTCCACCCTCCTTCGCGACCGGATCATCAAGGCCACGCTGGACCAGACCCCCGCCGTGGTCATCGACGTCTCCGCGCTGAAGGTGAACGCCGAATCCACCTGGTCGACCTTCATGGCCACCTACTGGCAGCTGGGAAACACGCCGCATGTTCCGCTCGTGTTGGTGTGCGCCAAGAAGGCCGCCCGTGAGGCGATCGCCCGCAGCGGCATCACCCACTTCATGCCGGTGTACTCGAGCCAGAAGGCGGCCTTGAAGGCACTGGGCCCCAACAGCCGTCGCATCGTGCGGCGCGCCGATGCCCAGCTGCCCGCCGATCTGACCAGCCTGCGCGAGTCACGGCGCCTGGTGCGCGAGTGGCTCACCACGTGGTCACAGTCCAAGCTCATTCCGGTCGCCCTGGTGGTCGTCAACGTGTTCGTGGAGAACGTGCTGGAACACACCGCGAGCGTGCCGGTGATGCGGGTCGAGGCGCAGGGCACCACGGCCACCATCGCCGTCTCCGACGCCAGCAACACGCCCGCCGTGCGGCTGCCGTCGCCGGTCAAGGGCATCGACGTGTCCGGGCTGGCGATCGTCGACGCCTTGTCGCGCGCATGGGGCAGCACGCCCACGGCGTCCGGCAAGACGGTGTGGGCGATCATCGGCCCCGAGAACCAGCTCTAGCCGGTCGGCCTCCCGGGAAGCCGGCGCGCCGATCTGCCGGTTGTGCTGAAACTAGAACACGTTCTAATGTCGTGTGACGACCCCTTCAGGAAGGTAGATGACGTGCGGTTTACCTACGCAGAGGCGATGACGGACTTTAGGTACTACATCCCGCTGGCCAAGGCCGCCGAGGCGGCCGGGTACCACGCCATGACGATCGCCGACAGCATCGCCTACCCCTTCGAATCCGACTCGAAGTATCCCTACACTCCGGACGGCAGCCGGGAGTTCTTGGACGGCAAGGAATTCATCGAAACCTTCGTTCTCACATCGGCATTGGGCGCGGTGACCTCGAAGCTGCGGTTCAACTTCTTCGTGCTGAAGCTGCCGATCCGGCCACCGGCGTTGGTGGCCAAGCAGATTGGGTCGCTGGCCGCCATGACCGACAACCGGGTGGGTTTCGGCGTCGGTACCAGCCCGTGGCCCGAGGACTACGAGTTGCTGGGCGTGCCCTTCGCCAGGCGCGGCAAGCGGATGGACGAATGCATCGAGATCATCCAGGGTCTCACCACCGGTGAGTACTTCGAATTCCACGGCGAGTTCTACGACATTCCCAAGACCAAGATGACGCCGGCGCCCACCAAGCCGATCCCGATCCTGGTCGGCGGGCACGCCGACGCCGCGCTGCGGCGTGCCGCACGGCTGGACGGCTGGATGCACGGCGGCGGGGACCCGGAGGAGCTCGACCACCTCCTTGCCAAGCTCAAGCGGTTCCGCGAGGAAGCCGGCAAGACCGGGCCGTTCGAGATCCACGTCATCTCCGCCGACGCCTACACCCCGGACGGCATCAAACGGCTCGAGGACAAGGGCGTCACCGACGTGATCGTGGGCTTCCGCATTCCCTACATCAAGGGCAAAGACACCGAGCCGCTGGACACCAAGATCCGCAATCTGGAGATGTTCGCCGAGAACGTGATCGCGAAGGTCTGACCGGACGTCGCCAAACCCCAAGCGTCACAGCGCTTTACAGGGGGTCCCACCTCGGCGCTCGCTTCTCCCGGTGCGCCAGGGCGGCCTCGGCCGGGTTGTTGGTGAAACCGGACAGGATCTGGGTGCGGTTCTCCAGCTCGATGGCGTGGCGCAGGCTGGGCGCGTCCAGCGCCGCGTTGAGCCCGATCTTGGTCTGCCACACGCCATAAGCATTGTTCTCGGCGATCGAGCGGGCCAACCGCAGCGCGGCGGGCATCAGCTGATCGGGCGCGACGACCTCGTGCACCAGCCTGATGCGATAGGCCTCGGCCGCGTCGATGATGCGGCCGGTGAGCATCAGCTCGCGGGCCACCCCGGCGCCGACGATTTTAGGCAGCAGGTAGCTGGTGCCCATGTCCATCGACGAGAAGCCGGCCTTGATGAACACCGAGCCGAACCGGGCCTGCTCCGAGGCCACCCGGATATCGCTGACCAACGCGAACGCCAGCCCGCCGCCGACGGCGACGCCGTTGACCGCGGCGATCACCGGGATATCGAGCTCGTAGATCCGGGTGTACAGGCTGGCCAGCCGGACCTGGGCGTCGTAGTTGACCTTGAACGCCGGGGTGGTCGGCTTGTTCCGCGTCCACGGCCGGCCGGTGCCGCTCAGATCGGCGCCGGCGCAGAATCCCCGGCCCGCGCCGGTGAGGACCGCCACCCGGTGGTCACCGTTGTCCAGCACGTCCAGGGCCTCGTGGACACCGTCGATCAGCGAGCCGTCGATGGCGTTGAGGCGTTCGGGGCGGTTCAGGGTGATGCAGGCGATGTCGTCGTCGAGGGTCGCGAATTCCACTGCGGGCATAGGTGAACCGTAAGCGACACCGCGGCAGTTCAAAGACCCGGCATAGCATGCACGCATGACACGCAGCGAGGGTGATACCTGGAACCTGGCCAGCAGCGTCGGCGCCACCGCGACCATGGTCGCCGCCGCGCGCGCGGCCGCGACCCGGCGTCCGCGGCCGGTCCTGACCGACGAGTACGCCGAGCGGTTGGTCCGCGCCGTCGGATTGGACGTGTTCACCAAGTTGGCGAGCGGCGAGCTCGATCCCGACGATCTCGAGCGCGACGTCGGATTCGCCCGCATGGTCGACACATTCGCGGCCCGCGGCCGGTTCTACGACGACTACTTCGCCGCGGCCGGCAAGGCGGGCCTGCGCCAGGTGGTCATCGTGGCATCGGGGCTGGACGCCCGGCCGTACCGGCTTTCCTGGCCGGCGGGGACGACGGTGTATGAGATCGACCAGCCCGAGGTGATCGCGTTCAAGACCGCGACGCTGTCGCGGATCGGTGCGGCCCCGACGGCCGAGCTGCGCACCATCGGCATCGACCTGCGCCAGGATTGGCCGGCGGCGCTGCAGAACGCCGGCTTCGATCCCGCGCAGCCCACCGCGTGGCTGGCCGAGGGGGTGCTCATCGGGTTTCTGCCGCCGGAGGCCGAGGTTCGGCTGCTGGACTCGATCACCCCGCTGTCGGCCGAGGGCAGCCGCTTCGCCGCGGACTACGGGTCGCTCAACGACGCCTCGCAGGCGTCGACGGAGCAGGCGCGGCGCACGACCGAGGGCTGGCGCCGGCGTGGGCTGGACATGGACATCGCCGCCCTGACCTACCCGGGCAAGCACACCGACGTCGCCGCGCACCTGGGCGCCGACGGCTGGGCAACGACCACGTTCGGGCTGGCCGACCTGTTCGCCGCGGCGGGCCTGCCGGAACTCACCGAGGCCGAGCAGGGGCCGGCCGCCACGCTCAGCTTCGTGCGGGCGATCAAGTCCTGACCGCAGCGAGCACCCGGTCAGGACCGTTTGGCCAGCCATTCGGCCTGCATCACCAGCAGGGCCATCACTTCCAGTTGCGGGGTGTGCGGGTCGAGTTCGCGGTATCGCTGGTAGACGTTGACGACGACGCGCTCGGCGTCCAGCCAGGTCGCGTACTCGCCGAGGTCGATGGTGTCCGCGGCCTCGGGCCACGACAGGCCCTTGCGGTAGGCGGCCTCGGCCTGTTCGGCGATGTGCACGAGATACCCACGCACCGCGCGGATTCCGTCCGGATCGGTGACCGGCCCGTGGCCTGGCACCACGGTCGGCGCGTCCAGCGCGATCATCGCGTCGCAGGCCGCGACCCAGTTGGCGATCGGGCCGGCCCACACGATGGGGGTGCAGCCGATGAACAACAGGTCACCGCCGAACAGCACCCCCGCGTCGGGGACGTGCACCACCGAGTCGGCGGCGGTGTGCGCGGGCCCCAGATTCAGCACGTCGACCCGCCGGCCACCGACCTCCACGGCCAGGCTGCGGTCGAACGTCTCGTCGGCGTTGCGCAGCGTGATGTTGCTGAAGTCGAAGTGCCCGAAGCGTTCTCGCGTGTAGCGGGTGGCCACCGGTCCCAGGTTGGCGGTTTGGGCCATGGCCAGCATCTCCGGCGCCATCCCGTGCGCGATCTCCTCGGCGGTGCCGTGCGCGGCGATGATGCGCACCGCAGGGTCGAGCAGCTGGTTGCCGTGCGTGTGGTCGCCGTTGGAGTGCGTGATCACCGCGTCGGTGATCGGCGCCGACGCGGTGATCGGCCGCATGGCCGTGAGCATTTCGCGGGTCAACGCCAGGTCGAACAGGGTGTCCACCAGCAGCGAGGCGCCGTCGCCGGCGATCAGGCCGGCATTGCTCCAGCCGTAGCCCCCGTCGGGCAGCGTCCATGCCCACACCCGGTCGCCGACCTGGTGCAGCCCGCGGGTGTAGGGCACCCGCGCCGCGGCCCGGTTGACCCGCGGTGCGGCCGGCGGGGCGTCCGGGTTGGGCCGGGCGGCCAGCGGGTGCGGCGCGCCGCTGGCGCGCACAGTTTGCCGGGTCTCGCCCAGCCCTTCGACCCGCAGCGTGACGACGTCGCCGTCGTGCAGCCAGCCCGGAAACGATTCCAGCGCCGCGGGATCCAGGTGCTCGACCAGTGTGCAGGTGGGCACCGTCCCGGACCCGATGACGTCACCGGGTACCAGGGTGACGCCGCGCGACGCATAGGAGATGACTTCGCCGAAGGTCCAGTCCATTTGGGCGGTCGACCCGGAACCGATGACGGTGTCGTTGACCGAGGCGGTGACCCGCAGGTCCAGTTTGCCGTTCCGGCGGTAGGGTTCGAGCTCGTCGGGTGTCGCAAGGTAAGGCCCTAGCGTGACGCCGCTGTCCTTGCCCTTGGCCTGCCCGATACCGAGTTGACTGTCCAGCTGCTGCAGATCGCGCGCGGACCAGTCGTTGAAGATGGTGTAGCCGATGATGGCCTGTTCGGCCTGCTCGACGGAGAGATCCTTCCCGCCGGTCCCGATCACCGCGGCGATCTCCAATTCGAAGTCCTGCCATGCACTTCCGGGTGCGGTGGGCGCATCGTCGTACGGGCCCAAAACCGTTGCCGGACAGGCGAAGTAGAACGCCGGTACGCGATACCAGGTGTCGGCGAGGACCCGCCCGGCGCCCAGCGCGGCCTGGCAGTTGCGCATGTGGTCGAGGAAGCACAGCGAGTCCCTGATCGACGGCGGGCGCGGGATCGGCGCCAGCAACCGCGCCCGGGCCGCCGGCACCGTCGCCGCCGGCGAACGCTGCGCCTCCTCCCCCGCGTGCCGCAATCCCTCGGCGCCGCGCGCAATCAGGTCCAGCAGCGTGACTCCCGAACCCATCGCGTAGATGGTGTCGTCGCGCAGCACTCCGACGCGTTCGCCGTCATCGCCTTGGTAGGTAACCCATTTCACTCGCGTACCACCTCGCTTGCCTCCTTGTCCGGCCGCAGCCCGCGCCAACTCGATTGGCGCAGCCGGTCATCCGGTGTCCACTCGCTGTAGCGCACCTCGCCCACCAGCACCGGCTCGACGAACGTGACGCCCTTGGCCTCGCTGCGGGGAAGCGGCGCATCGAAGGGCGATTGGTCGGTGCGCAGCGGGGCCAGCGTCTTCTTCAAGTTGGCCAGGTCGCGTTCGGTGAACCCGGTGCCGACGCGGCCGGCGAAGTGCAGGCCGCCCGGGCCCGGAATGCCCATCAGCAGGGAACCGATGCCGCTGCTGCGTCCGCCTTCCCCGGCCTTCCAGCCGCCGATCACGACTTCCTGGATGTTCCAATGCTTGTCCTTGATCCAGGAGGACGAGCGCCGGCCCGGCTGATAGGTGGAGTCGCGCCGCTTGGCGATCACGCCCTCCCAACCGCGCTCGGCGGACTGCCGCAGCGCTTGGTCGCCGTCGCCGGGCAGCAGCTCGGGAACGGTGAGAGCACCGCCGGAGGCCAGCATTTCCAACAGTTTTCGCCGGTCGCGGTAGCGGGCCCGCAGCAGCGAGCGGCCGTCGAGGTAGAGCAGGTCGAACGTCCAGAATTCGACCCGCGCGCTCTTGCCGCGGTTCTGCATCTCGTGGAAGTTGGGCACGCCGCGCTTGTCCAGCACCACGGCCTCGCCGTCGAGCACCGCGTGGTGCTCCTCGAGAGCCTTTGCCAGCGAGCGTAATTCGCGGTACTCACCGGTGACTTCGCGACCGCGCCGGGACCGCACCCGCAGGGTGCCGTGGTCGACCTCGACCAGTAGCCGGTAGCCGTCCCATTTGCCCTCGAACGCCCACTGGCTCGCCTTGAGCGCCGACACCGAACCGTGGGTGGCGAGCATCGGGGCGATCGTGTCGAAGTCGAAGACGTTCTGGTCCTTCATCCGGTGCGCCAGCCATTGGTCGCCCTGGGTCTGGATCAGCGCGTAGCGCCCGGAGATCTTGCGGCCGTGCAGGTTGACGATCACCTCGTCGTCCTGGAACTTCTCGGCGTCATAGGTTCCGGAGTCCCAGATGACCACCCTGCCCGCCCCGTATTCGCCTTTGGGGATGACGCCCTCGAACCCGCCGTATTCCAGCGGGTGATCCTCGGTGTGTACGGCCAGGTGATTCACCGCGGGGGTGTCGGGCAGGTTCTTCGGCACCGCCCAGGACACCAGCACCCCGTCGCGCTCCAGCCGGAAGTCGTAGTGCAGCCGCCGGGCGTGGTGCTCTTGGATGACGAAGGTATTGCCTTGTCCCGCAGCCGGTTTCGCGGCCGGAACCGGCTCGGGCGTTTTGGAGGCGTCGCGCATGCTGCGGTATTTGGTCAGGCGGTCCGGCACCGGTGTCTGGTTGTCGGAGGCGTCCAGCTCGGCGAGCAGGTCACCGTCGCGGGCGACCCGGGTCAGCACTTCGTCGTAGCGCAGGTGACGCAGCGCCGGGTCGTCGAGTTCGTCCCAGGTGCGCGGCGCGGCGACGGTGGGGTGGTCGCGCCCGCGCAGCGAATAGGGCGCGATGGTCGTCTTGGAGCCGTTGTTCTGGCTCCAGTCCACAAAGATCTTTCCCGCCCGCAGGCTCTTGGTCATGGTCGACGTGACCAGCTTCGGCATAGTCTTTTCCAGTTGCTGCGCAACGCGTTTGGCCAGCACGGTGGCGCCTTTGCTGCTCACCGGCTCCGTCAGCGGCGTGTACAGGTGCAGTCCCTTGCTGCCGCTGGTGAGCGGAAACGTCTGCAGCCCGATCCCATCGATCAGGTCGCGGACGGCGCGCGCCACCTCGGCGAGCTGGGCCATCGTCACGCCTTCGCCCGGGTCAAGGTCGAACACCAGTCGAGTCGCCGGGCCGGGTTTGAGTTCTTCGGCCCGGCTTCGGGTCCACTCGGCGACGAACCGCCACTGCGGCACGTGCACCTCCAGCGCCGCCTGCTGGGCGATCCAGGCCAGGCCGGTGGCGCTGTCGATGATCGGATAGGTCGTCGTGCCGGATCGGTGGGTCACGCTGGCGCGCGGCAGCCAGTCCGGTGCCGAGGAGGCCAGCTGCTTTTCGAAGAACGATTCCTGATCGACGCCGTTGGGCCAGCGCTTCCGGGTGACCGGACGCCCGGCGATGTGCGGGATCATCACGTCGGCGATCCGCGTGTAGTAGTCGAAGACGTCGGCTTTGGTGGTTCCCGTCGCGGGATAGAGCACCTTGTCGGCGTTGGTCAGTTTCACCCGCGGCGTCGCTGTCGGCTCAGCGGGCCAAGCGCGCGGCGCGTTCATGCTGCTAAACCTACGCGCCGGTGCCGCCGACGCCAGGGTGCAATCGGCGGCCGACACGCGAGCCGCAAGGTGCGGGGCGGCGACGCAGGTGCCGGCGACCAACACCCCGGTGTGGCGAATTTCACTGTGCCCGTGAATCGGCTGTTGACGGCGGCGATGCCGCGCGCGGCGGCGCGGGCCCCGATTACTGAACTTGGTCAGACCCCCTTGATCGGCGGTACATTTGGCCCGCAATGAGTTATATCGACTGCTTTTCGCGAGTCGTCGCTCGGCGCCGCATGCGGGCTCTTCCGCTGAGTAACGCCACCCTGCCCCTGCATTCGCAACGAATCGACGTGCCGACCTATGACAGGTCGGCACTGCAACGTGGTGTGGTGCACATCGGAGCGGGCAATTTCCACCGTGCCCACCAAGCCGTCTACTTCGATGACCTTGCCTGCTCGGGCATTTCCGATCAGTGGGGTGTCAGCGCGATCAGCCTTCGCTCGCACGACGTGAAGGATCTGCTGTCCGCCCAGGACGGTCTCTACACCGTTGTGCAGCGCGGCCACGATCACCAAACCGCGCGCGTCGTCGGCTCGATCGGCTCTGTCCACTACGCACCGAATGACGGCGCAGCGGTCCGCGCGGCGCTGACGGATCCGCGCACCCGCATCGTCAGCCTGACCATCACCCCCAACGGGTACTTCCTGGATCCGGTCACCCGCGAGTTCGACGCCGACCACCCCGATGTGCGCGCCGACCTTGTCGCGTCGGGCTGCTACGGCACGGCGTGGGGATACCTGACCGAGGCGCTCGAGCAGCGTCGCCGCGCGGGCATCGCGCCGTTCACGGTGCTGTGCTGCGACAACATTCCCGACAACACCCAGGCGGCGCGCACCGCCCTGGTGTCGTTCGCCGCGCTGAAGAACCCGGGGCTGGCCCGCTGGATCGACCGGCATGTCGCGTTCCCGTCGACCATGGTCGACCGCATCACGCCGCAGACGTCGGACTCGGAGCGCGAATTCGTCGAGCGCACCTTCGGTGTCGCCGACAACTGGCCGGTGCTGACCGAACCGCACAGTCAGTGGATCATCGAAGACAGCTTCAGCGACGGCCGCCCGCCGCTGGACGAGGTCGGCGTCCAGTTCGTGACGGACGTCAGCGACCACAAGCTGATCAAGACCCGGCTGCTCAACGGAACCCATATCGCGCTGGCCTGTCTGGCCACGCTGGCCGGCTACCGGCGCACCGACGAAGCGATGAAGGATCCGGTCATCTTCGACTACGTCGAGCGGCTCATGCGCGACGAGGTGCAGCCGCTGCTGCCCCCGGTGCCCGGGATGAACACGCCCGACTATCGCGACACGTTGCTCACCCGGCTGGGCAATCCCCGCATGAGCGACCAGTTGTCCCGGTTGGCGCGGCGGGGATCGACGAAGATCGCCTCGTTCCTGCTGCCGTCGCTACACGAGGCGATCGCGCAGGACCGACCGCACACGCTGCTGATGTTGGCGCTGGCCGGCTGGGCGCGCTACCTGCGCGGCTACGACCTGAACGGTCGCAAGATCCGCATCGACGACCCGGAGGCGGATCTGCTGACCAAGCTGGCGAACATGGCCGGCAACAACCCGGATCCGTTGCTGCGGCACGAGATCCTGGCCGATCTCCGGTTGGTGCCCGGATTCTCCGAGCGCCTCGGCGAGATGGTCGCCAGCATCGACGAGCACGGCGTGATTGCCACGCTGCGCCAATCGTTGCAGGACGATTCCCGGGAGTTGGTGGCGCGATGAAACCCGAGGGACTGACGCTGGTGCGGGAATTCGACCCGGCACCGATCACCACCCTGCTCTGTGACGCCGACGACAACCTGTTCCCTTCCGAGAGACCGGCTTTCGCCGCCTCCGTCGAGGTGATCAACCGTTTCCTGGCCCGGTTCGGCGTGGCCGCCCCGTTCACCGCGGAGCAGCTGCGCAAGCAGGCGGTCGGCAAGAACTTCCGCAGCACCGCCCTGGACCTGGCGGTGGCGTCCGGTGTGCCGATCGACCAGACCCTGGCGCAGGGCCGGCCCGAGGCCGTCGTCGCGTCGGCCGACGACGCGGCGGCGGATCGGGCGTTGTGCGCCGATGAACTCGAGCAGTGGGTACTGCAGGAGCGCGAGCAGGTCACCGCGCATCTGGCCGCCACCCTGCGATCGGACCCCGAAGTGCTTGCGCCACTGCAGGATCTGGCGTCGCGGTACGCGCTGGCAGCGGTCAGCTCCAGCGCCCTCAAGCGCCTCGCCGGCTGCTTTTCGGCCACCGGCCTGGATCCGCTGATCCCGGCGTCGGTGCGGTTCAGCGCGGAGGATTCCCTTCCGGTGCCGACCAGCAAGCCCGACCCCGCGGTGTATCTGCACGCCGGGCAGGTGCTGGGCGTCGTGCCGGAACAAGGGCTGGCCATCGAAGACTCGGTGGCCGGCGTGAGCTCCGCGGTCGCCGCCGGCTACGCCACCGTCGGCAACCTGATGTTCGTGCTGCCCGACGAACGGGATTGCCGCCGTGCGGAATTGATCGACGCCGGGGCGGTCGCGATCACCGACTCGTGGCGCGCCCTTGCCGATGTCCTGCTCTCGTCGGCCGTGCCGGCGGCAGGATCTTCACTCGCCTAGGACATCGACTGGTCCTCAACTGGTCCCCGCCGGCGGGCATTTAGCTTTTGGCCCGCGGCCGTCGTACCGTCGAGAGGTGCTGCGAGCCCGGTAACCATCCGCGCTGCGGCCCGGGAGGAGTTGGCCAATGGAGGCTGACGGGATAAACCTGAACAACGCGACGCTGCCCACGCTGCCCATCGAGGCGCCCAACTACGACCGCGGCAGCGTCACCGTCGGCATCGCGCACATCGGTGCCGGACATTTCCACCGCGCGCATCAGGCCATGTACATCGACCGGTTGCTGCAGGCCGGCCTGGCCCGGGAGTGGGGCATCTGCGGGGTGGGCGTGATGCCCGCCGACTGGACGATGCGCGACGTGCTCAACGACCAGGACGGGCTCTACACGCTGATCCTGGAGAAGCCCGACGGCAGCCGCGACGCCCACGTGATCGGCTCGATCATCGACTACCGCTACGCGCCCGACGATCCCGAGTCGGCGTTGGAAGTCCTTGCGGCGCCGACCACCCGGATCATCTCGCTGACCATCACCGAGGGCGGCTACCGCGACCCGGAGGGGCCGGCGTTCGCGTTCATCGTCGAGGCCCTGGACCGGCGCCGGCGCCGCGGGATCGCCGCACCGACCATCGCGTCGTGCGACAACATCGAGAACAACGGCGAAATCGCGCGGCGCGCCGTGCTGGCGAACGCGGAAGCCCGCAGCCCCGAACTCGCCGAGTGGGTCGACGAACACGTGTGCTTCCCGAGTTCGATGGTCGACCGGATCACGCCGTCCACCACCTTGCAGATGGCCGCCGAGGTGCGGCGGGACTTCGGCGTCAACGACCGCTGGCCGGTGGTGGCCGAGCCTTTCACCGCCTGGGTGCTCGAAGACAAGTTCGCCGACGGCAGGCCGCCGCTGGAGCGGGCCGGCGTGCTGCTGGTCGACGACGTCGCGCCCTACGAGCTGATGAAGCTGCGGATGCTCAACGCGGGCCATCAGTGCCTGGCCTACTTCGCGCATCTGTGCGGGTTCGAGTTCGTCCACGAAGCCGCGCGCGACCCGTTGTTCGCCGAATACCTGTGGGCCTATTTCGAATCCGAGGCCATCCCGACGCTGCCGCCGGTGCCCGGGATCGACCTGTACGACTACGGTCACCGGCTGATCGAGCGGTTCACCAACCCGGGCGTGCGCGACACCATCGCGCGGCTGTGCGCCTTCTCCTCGGATCGCATCCCGAAATGGCTGCTGCCGGTGATCAACGACAACCTGGCCAACGACGGCTCGGTGCGGATCGCGGCCGCGGCCGTGGCCAGCTGGGCCCGCTACGCCGAGGGCACCGACGAGTGGGGTAAGCCGTTCGAGGTGGTGGACCAGCTGGCGGACTCGCTGATCCCGATCGCCCGCTCGCAGTACGAGAATCCCACGGCGTTCATCGAGATCGCGGGGGTGTTCGGGGACCTGGCGCACCAGCCCCGGTTTGTGCAGGCCTACAGCTGGGCCCTGGAATCGTTGCACCGCAAGGGAGCTCGCGCGACGCTCGAAGAGTTGGTGCGATGACCCGCGGGCTGGTGATCGGCGAGTCGCTGATCGACATCGTCGAGGATGCCGAGTATGTCGGCGGCAGCCCGCTCAACGTCGCGGTCGGACTGGGCCGGCTGGGCCGCGACGTCGACTTCCTCACCTACCTCGCCGACGACGACCATGGCCGGCGCATCGCCGCCTACCTGAAAGACGCTGGGGTGCAGCTGGTTTCGGAAAGCCGGGCCGCCGAGCGCACGGCGACGGCGCGGTCGACCATCGCGGCCGACGGTTCGGCCGACTACGAGTTCGATCTGGACTGGCGGCTTTCCGGGATACCGCCGGTGGCACCCCCGCTGTTCGTCCACACCGGATCCATTGCCGCGGTGCGGGATCCGGGTTGTCTGGCGGTCGCGGCGTTGATCGACACCTACCGCGTGTCGGCCACCGTCACGTTCGACCCGAACGTGCGGCCGTCGCTGATCGCCGACCGGGAACTGGCAGTGTCGCGCATCGAGCACCTCGTCGAGCGCAGCGACATCGTGAAGGTCAGCGCGGAGGATCTGCACTGGATCGATCCCGACCGCTCGCCCGAGCAACTCGCGCAGACCTGGCTGGGGCTGGGTCCGGCCGTCGTGGCGGTGACGATGGCCGACCGGGGCGCGGTGGGCTACTGCGCGGCCGGAACCGCCCGGGTGCCGACGCGCGCGGTGCGGGTGGTCGACACGGTCGGCGCCGGCGACTCCTTCATGGCCGGGCTGCTCGACGCGCTGTGGGAAGCGGGGTTGCTGGGCGGCGACCGGCGCGGCGCGCTGCGGGACATCGGGATCGACACCCTGACCTCGGCGCTCGACGCTGCCAGCCTGTCGTCGGCGCTGACCATCGCGCGCGCGGGGGCCGACCTGCCGGATCGGGCCGCTGTGCAGGCCGCTTTGCGTCGTTAGACGCTTATCCGGGGGTGGTGTGGGCATACTGACTTACATGCGCTCCATCTGGAAGGGTTCCATCGCGTTCGGGCTGGTGAACGTCCCGGTCAAGGTGTACAGCGCGACCGAAGACCACGACATCAAGTTCCACCAGGTACACGCCAAGGACAACGGCCGTATCCGGTACCAGCGGGTGTGCGAGCTGGACGGGGAGGTCGTCGAGTACCGCGACATCGCCCGGGCCTACGAATCCGACGACGGCCAGATGGTGATCATCACCGACGACGACATCGCCACCTTGCCCGAAGAACGCAGCCGCGAGATCGAGGTGCTCGAGTTCGTCCCGGCCAACGAGGTGGACCCGATGCTGTTCGACCGCAGCTATTTTCTGGAGCCGGATTCGAAGTCCTCGAAATCGTATGTGCTGCTTGCCAAGACGCTCGCGGAGACGGACCGGATGGCGATCGTGCATTTCACGTTGCGCAACAAGACGCGGCTGGCGGCCTTGCGGGTCAAGGACTTCGGCAAGCGCGACGTGATGGTGATCCACACCTTGTTGTGGCCCGACGAGATCCGCGACCCGGACTTCCCCATCCTGGACAAGAAGGTCGAGATCAAGCCGGCCGAACTGAAGATGGCCGGCCAGGTGGTGGAGTCGATGGCCGAAGACTTCAACCCCGACCGCTACCACGACGACTACCAGGAACAGCTGCACGAGCTGGTTCAGGCCAAACTCGAAGGCGGAGAAGCGTTTACCACCGAGGAGCAACCCAAGCAGCTGGACGAGACCGAGGACGTCTCCGATCTGCTGGCCAAGCTGGAGGCCAGCGTGAAGGCCCGCTCGGGGGACGGCAAGGCGCCGGCGAGGAAGTCGCCCGCCAAGAAGACCGCCGCCAAGAAGGCACCCGCGAAGAAGGGCGCGGCCAAGAAGGCGCCCGCCAAGAAGGCGGCTTCGAGGTCCTGACGCCGTCAGCGCCGGCGACCGGCCAGGAATCGGGTGGCCGCGGCGACGACGTTGATCACCGCGACAATGATGATCAGGGTCAGCGCCGCACCCCAGATCCGGAGGAAGCCGGCGTGTTCGGGGTTGGTCAGTTCGGTGTAGATCAGCAACGGCAGCGAGGCCATGTTGCCGTGGAAGATGTCCAGGTTGATCGATCGGCTGTAGCCGACCAGCACCAGCACCGGCGCGGTTTCCCCGATCACCCGCGCGATGGACAACAGGATGCCCGACACGATGCCGGGCATCGCGATGGGGAACACGATGTGCACGATGGTCTTCCATTGCGGCACGCCCAGCGCATAGCTGGCTTCGCGCAGGTCGTCGGGCACCAACCGCAGCATCTCCTCGGCCGAGCGCACCACCACCGGCAGCATCAACAACACCAGGGCCAGCGAGACGGCGAACGAGCTCTGCTGGAAGCCCAGCGTGGCGATCCAGAGGCTGAAGATGAACAGCGCCGCCACGATCGAGGGCACCCCGGCGAGCACGTCGACCATGAAGGTCGTCAGCCGCACCAGCCGGCCGGACCCGTATTCGACCAGGAAGACCGCGGTCATCAGGCCCAGCGGCACGGCCATCGCGGCGGCCACCCCGGCTTGCACCACGGTCCCGTACAGCGCGTGGTAGACGCCGCCGGCGAACTGCTCGGGCAGCACGCCGTGCAGCGAGTGGGTCCACCACCCCGAGCGGGTGACGGCGTACCAGCCCCGTTCCAGCACCACCGACAGCACCCAGATCAACGGCACCAGCGCGACGACGAACGAGCCGAGGAAGAAGATCGTCGCGGCGTTGTTGGTGATCCGGCGCCGCACACTCAGCGGCCGGAACACCTCGGTCTTGACCGGCCGGTCGAGCGCGTCGACGGCCCGGGTCATCCGTTGACCTTGCCGCCGGCGATCGCCCGCGCGAGCGCGTTGACGATGAACGTCAAAACGAACAGCGCGAAACCCGCCGAGATGTAGGCGCCGGTGGGCAGCGGCGAGCTGAACTCCGCGGCCGCCGAGGCGATCTTGGAGGCGAAGGTGTAGCCGCCGTCGAACAGTGACCAGTGCCCCGGGCGGGCCGCCGACCGCAAGATGATCAGCACGGCCACCGTCTCGCCCAGGGCCCGGCCCAGCCCGAGCATCGAGGCCGCGATCACGCCGCTGCGGCCGAACGGCAACACCGTCATCCGCACCACCTCCCACTTGGTGGCGCCCAGGGCCTGTGCGGCTTCCATCTGGATGTGCGGGGTCTGCCGAAAGACCTCGCGGGACACCGACGTGACGATCGGCAAGATCATCACCGAGAGCACGACGCCGGCGGTGAAGATGGTGCCGCCGCCGGCCAACGACACGTTGCCGGTTTTGAACAGGAAGAACCATCCCAGGTGGCGGTTGAGGAACGCCGCCACCGGCTCGAGCTGGGGGGCCAGCACGAAAATCCCCCACAGCCCGAAGATGATCGACGGCACCGCGGCGAGCAGGTCGACGATCGCGCCGAACGGGCGGGCCAGTCGTCTGGGCGCGTACTGGGTGAGAAACACCGCGATACCGACCGCGATGGGGACGGCCAGCACCAGCGCGCTGAGCGAACTGAGCACCGTGACCATGAGCAGGTCGCGGATGCCGAACGCGAGCCGATGCGGGTCGCTGGTGCTGAACTGGGCGCTGGTGAAGAAGTTCGCGTGGTTGACGCGCAACGACGGAACGGCACGCAGCAACAGGAACACCGCGATCAACGCGATCGCGACCACGATCGTGAACCCGGCGGCGGCGGCGATCGCCTTGAACAGCCGGTCGCCCCGCCGCGATACCCGCGCGTTCAGCGTCGTCGGTGCGGGCAGCTGCGCGGTTGCTGTTCCTCGTGTCACGACCACCTCAGGTTAGGTGATCGCGTTGATGGCAGCAGACAGTCTCGACTTGAAGGCGTCGGGGATCGGGATATAGCCGTTGTCGGCCAGACCGTTCTGGCCGGCGCCGACGGTGCTCTGCAGGAACGCCTTGACCGCCGTGCCGACCTGGGGGTCGGGGTACTTCGAGCAGACGATCTCGTAGGTGGCCAGCACGATCGGGTACGACCCGGCCTGGGTGGGCTTGTAGAACGACAGGGTGTCGAGCACCAGATCGTTGCCCTGGCCGGAGATCTTGGCTCCCGCGATCGTCTTGCCCACCGAGTCGGCGCTGATCGCCACCGCGTCCGGACCGGCCGACGTGATGATCTTGGCCATGTTCAGCTTCTGCGCCTGAGCGAACGACCACTCGTTGTAGGTGATGGACCCTTCGGTGGCCTTGATCGCCGCCGAGGTGCCGTCGTTGCCCTTGGCTCCCTCGCCGACGCCGCCCTTGAAGGTCTTGCCGGCGCCCTTGCCCCAAGCGCCGTCGGCGGCGGCATCGAGATATTTCTGGAAATTGTCGGTGGTGCCGGATTCGTCGTTGCGGAAGACGACGTGAATCGGCTCGGCGGGCAGGGCAACGCCGGGGTTGAGCGCCTGGATCCCCGGGTCATTCCACGTCGTGATGGCGCCGTTGAAGATTTTGGCGGCGGTCGCGCCGTCCAGGTTCAGCGAGTTCAGCCCGGCGACGTTGTAGGTGATGGCGATCGGGCCGAAAACCACCGGCAGATTCCAGGCCGGCGAGCCGCAACGCTGCTGCGCCGCGGCGTATTCACTGGGCGCCAGCGGCGAGTCGGAACCACCGAAATCGGTTTGCTTGCCGTTGAATTCGCTGATCCCGGCACCGGAACCGTTGGCCGTGTAGTTCAGTGTCTGGCCGGGACAGGCCTGTTCGAAGGCGTTGACGAATCGGGTCATCGCGTTGGCCTGGGCGGTCGAGCCGCTGGCCTTGAGGGCCTTCTTGCCACCGCAGCTCACCTTGCTCGACGACGAGCCGCCGGCGCCGGCGCCAGCCCCGTTGTTATCGCTTCCGCATCCCGACAACACCAGCGCGCCGGCGCTCAAGACGCTCAGCACGGCACCAAATCGGTTGAGTTTCAATTCGCTTCCTCACGGTAGGGATGAAACATGTTCGCCGCCGGTCCACCGGCAACCGCGTGCCGACCAGCCCGTCTCGCAGCCACGAAGCTAACAGTAACAAGGTTAACTATGAGCAAACTGTTCGGCGGCCTTCGCTGAACGGCGCAACACGCCGCGTCGACGTCGGCAGAAGCCAGGCGGCGACGCCGAATCGCCGGGGCATGACAGCAAAGCGAAGCGAGGGTGTTACGGATCGGCCCGCCGCGGGCGGTCGGTCGGCTCGCCGAGCGGAGCCGCACGCGGCGCCCTGGCACCAAACAGGTTGACCCTCAAGCCGTTTCCCGAGGCCGCGGGTGCGGCACCGTCGCCGGTGCGCACCGCGCGCGACCGGCGGTAGCGCCGGGCGGCGCGTGAGCGGCGCCGGAGGAAAAGTAGAACCTGTTCCAGAAATGCCCGGATCTGGGACGGCGTGGCTTGCTACCGTGTCGGCTGACACCGAAAGAAAAGAGACCGCCATGATCCTTGACAGGTTCCGCCTCGACGACAAAGTCGCCGTCATCACGGGTGCGGGCCGCGGCCTCGGGGCGGCCATCGCGGTTGCCTTCGCCGAGGCCGGCGCGGACGTTCTGATCGCCTCGCGCACCGAATCGCAACTAGAAGCCGTCGCCGAGCAGGTCCGCGCCGCCGGTCGTCGGGCGCATGTGGTGGCCGCCGACCTGGCGCATCCCGAGTCCACCGCGGAGCTGGCCGGCCGGGCCGTCGAGGCCTTCGGGAAACTAGACATCGTCGTCAACAACGTCGGCGGCACCATGCCCAACACGCTGCTGACCACCTCGACGAAGGATCTCAAGGACGCCTTCACCTTCAACGTCGCCACCGCCCACGCGCTCACCGTGGCGGCCGTGCCGCTGATGCTGGAGCACTCCGGCGGCGGGAACATCATCAACATCACCTCGACCATGGGCCGGCTGGCCGGGCGGGGTTTCGCGGCCTACGGCACGGCCAAGGCCGCGCTGTCGCATTACACCCGGCTGACCGCCCTGGATCTGTGCCCGCGGATTCGGGTCAACGCGATCGCGCCGGGCTCGATCCTCACCTCCGCGCTCGACGTGGTGGCCTCCAACGACGAGCTGCGGGCGCCGATGGAGAAGGCCACCCCGCTGCGCCGTCTCGGCGACCCCGTCGACATCGCCTCTGCCGCAGTGTATTTGGCGTCCCCGGCCGGGGAGTTTTTGACCGGCAAGACGCTGGAGGTGGACGGCGGGCTGACCTACCCCAACCTCGACATCCCCGTCCCGGACCTGTGACCCCCGACCGCTGAGGAGCATGTCATGCCCATACCCGTCGTCCAGCTCGGCACCGGCAACGTCGGTATCCATGCGCTGCGGGCGCTGATCACGGATCCGCAATTCGAACTGACCGGCGTCTGGGTGTCCTCGGACGCCAAGGCCGGCAAAGACGCGGCAGAACTTGCCGGGCTGGCGCAGCCGACGGGGGTGCTCGCCAGCACCGACCTGGACGCGGTGCTGGCCACCGGACCGCGCTGCGCGGTGTACAACGCGCTGGCCGACAATCGGTTGCCCGAGGCGCTCGACGACTACCGGCGCGTCCTGGCCGCCGGCATCAACATCGTCGGCAGCGGTCCGGTCTTCTTGCAGTATCCGTGGCAGGTCATCCCCGACGAGCTGATCAAACCGCTGGAAGCGGCTGCGCAGCAAGGTAATTCGAGCCTGTATGTCAACGGCATCGATCCCGGCTTCGCCAACGACCTGCTGCCGCTGGCGCTCGCCGGCACCTGCCAGAGCATCCAGCAGATCCGGTGCATGGAGATCGTCGACTACGCGACCTACGACAGCGCCGCGGTCATGTTCGACGTGATGGGATTCGGTAAGCCGCTGGACGACGTCCCGATGCTGCTGCAGCCCGGCGTGCTCAGCCTCGCCTGGGGATCGGTGGTGCGGCAATTGGCGGCGGGACTGGGTGTTTCGCTCGACGAGGTCACCCAGCAGCACGTGCGGGTGCCCGCACCCGAAGACTTCGACATCGCGTCGGGTCACATCGCCAAGGGCACCGCCGCGGCGCTGCGCTTCGAGGTGTTCGGGATGGTCGACGGCCGTCCCGTCGTCGTTCTCGAACACGTCACCCGGCTGCGCGAGGACCTGTGCCCCGACTGGCCGCAGCCCGCGCAGCACGGCGGCTCCTACCGCATCGAGGTCACCGGCGAACCGTCGTATGCCATGGACATCTGCCTGAGCAGCCGCAAGGGCGATCACAACCACGCCGGCTTGGTGGCCACCGCGATGCGGGTGGTCAACGCGATCCCCGCGGTGGTGGCGGCCCCGCCGGGCATCGTCACGACGCTGGACCTGCCGCTGATCACCGGGCGCGGCCTCTACCGCCCGGAGTAAGCCGGGACGACGGAAACGCCGTGGCCGCCGACGGCACGGCGGCAATGTTCGACTACCCTCACTTTCTTATTCGCCTGATGGGAATCGAGGTCGACGTTGGCGCAGCGCACCCAGGGCTCGCTCAAGGGCAACTGGTACCTGCTCGGGCCCGCGTTCGTCGCCGCCATCGCCTACGTCGACCCGGGAAATGTCGCGGCCAACGTCAGCGCCGGCTCGCAATACGGCTACCTGCTGCTGTGGGTGATCGTGGCCGCCAACGTCCTGGCCGGCCTGGTGCAGTACCTGTCGGCCAAGCTCGGGCTGGTGACCGGGCGCTCCCTGCCCGCAACCATCGGCAAGCGAATGAGCCGTCCGGCACGGCTGGTCTATTGGGTTCAGGCCGAGCTGGTGGCCATCGCCACCGACGCGGCCGAGGTGGTCGGCGGGGCCATCGCCTTGCACATCCTGTTCGGGTTGCCGCTGCTGGCCGGTGGGCTGATCACCGGCGTGGTGGCGCTGCTGCTGTTGGGCATCCAGGACCGGCGCGGCCAGATCCTCTTCGAACGGGTCATCACCGGCCTGCTGCTGGTCATCGCGATCGGGTTCGCGGCCAGCTTCTTCGTCAAGACCGCGCCCCCGGAGGCGGTGCTGTCCGGGCTGCTCCCGAGGTTCCGCGGCACCGAGAGCGTGCTGCTGGCCGCCGCCATCCTGGGCGCCACCGTCATGCCGCATGCGGTGTACATGCATTCGGGGCTGGTCCTGGACCGGCACGGGCACCCCGACGAGGGGCCGCACCGCCGCCTGCTGCTGCGCGTCACCCGCTGGGACGTGGTACTGGCGATGGCGGTGGCCGGCACCGTGAACGCCGCGATGCTGCTGATCGCCGCCACCAACCTGCAGCACCGCGACGTGAGCGCCTCGATCGAGGGCGCGTACACCGCGATCCACAACACGCTGGGCGCGACCATCGCGGTGATGTTCGCCGTGGGGTTGCTCGCCTCCGGGCTGGCATCGTCGTCGGTGGGTGCCTACGCCGGCGCCATGATCATGCAGGGGCTGCTGCACCGCTCGATTCCGATGGTGGTGCGCCGGTTGATCACGCTGTGCCCCGCGCTGCTGATCCTGGCGGTCGGATACGACACCACCCGCGCCCTGGTGCTGTCCCAGGTGGTGCTGTCGTTCGGGATACCGTTCGCGGTGCTGCCGTTGATCAAGCTGACCAGCGACCGCGAGCTGATGGGGTCCGACGCCAACCACCGCATCACGACGATCCTTGGCTGGGGCGTGGGCATCTTGATTAGTCTGCTGAACATGGTGCTCATCTGGCTGACGGTGACCGGCTGAATGCCGGCCCGCCGGCACCTCTACTTCGCATACGGGTCGAACCTGTGCGCACGGCAGATGGCGCAGCGCTGTCCCGACGCGGCCGATCCGCGGCCCGCGGTGCTGGCCGATCACGATTGGCTGATCAATCAGCGCGGCGTGGCCACCGTCGAACCGCTGGTCGGTAACCAGGTGCACGGCGTGGTGTGGCGGATCTCCGACGGCGACTTGGCGACCCTGGACAGCGCAGAGGGGGTGCCGGTGCGCTACCGGCGCGACCGGCTCACCGTGCACACCGATGACGGGCCGGCGCCGGCCTGGGTGTACATCGACCACCGGGTGACACCGGGCCCGCCGCGGCCGGGCTACCTGCCCAAGATCGTCGACGGCGCCACCCAGCACGGGTTGCCGCAACGCTGGATCGACTTCTTGCGCCGCTGGGACCCCGCCGGCTGGCCCAGTCCGCGAGCCACGTCGCCTTCGAATGGGATTGGGCCGCAGTCACTTTCGGCACTGCTGCGTGTTACCGGCGTGACTGAGTCCAGCGAATTGCGTTCGGGCTTCGGGTTTTTGGCCATTCACGGCGGCGGGCTGGAAGAGATGACCGACGTGATCGCCGAACGCGCCGCCGCGGCCGCCGGCGCGTCGGTGTACGTGGTGCGCCATCCCGCCGCCTATCCGCATCACCTGCCGTCGGCCCGGTTCGACCCGGCCGAGTCGCCGCGGCTGGCCGAGTTCCTCGACCACGTCGACGTTGCGGTGTCGCTGCACGGGTATGGCCGCGACGGTCGCAGCACCCAACTGTTGGCCGGCGGCCGCAACCGGGCGCTGGCCGATCATTTGGCCCGGCACGTCCGGTTGGCCGGCTACCGGGTGATCACCGACCTCGAGGACATCCCCGCCGAATTGCGCGGCCTGCACCCGGCGAACCCGGTGAATCGGGTGCGTGACGGCGGAGTCCAGCTGGAGCTCTCGGCGCGGGTCCGCGGGCTCAGCCCGCGCAGCCCGCTGCCCGGCGACGACGGCATATCGCCGGTGACCGGCGCCCTGATCCAGGGGTTGGCGGATGCCGCCCGTTGTTGGTCAATGTCGGATCATTGAACGGAGAGTGTTGGTGGCCAAGGACTTTCGCTTTGGAATGAGCATGCGGTTCTACAAGTCGCGGGAGGCGCTGCTCGACAAGGCCAAGCGCGCCGAAGACGCCGGCTTTGACATCCTTTGTGTACCTGACCATTTGGGCGCCGCGGCGCCGTTCCCGACGCTGACCGCGGTCGCCATGGTCACCACGACGCTGCGGCTGAGCATGTACGTGCTCAATTCCGCGTTCTACAAGCCGGCCCTGCTCAGCCGGGACATGCAGGCCCTGGATCTGCTCAGCGACGGCCGCCTCGAGATCGGGCTGGGCACCGGGTATGTCCGCGAAGAGTTCGAAGCCGCCGAAATCCCGTATCCTAGCGCCCGCGAGCGGGTCGACTACCTCGAACACATGACGACGTACCTCAAGGAACACCACCCGTCGACACCGCTGATCATCGCCGGCAACGGGGACCGGGTGCTGACCATCGCCGCCCGCAATGCCGACATCATCGGGCTGACCGGCGCCAAGGTGCGCGACGTCGAGGACCCGTTCGCCGAGCGCGTCGAGTTCGTCCGCAACGCGGCCGGCGATCGGTTCGACTTGCTCGAGCTGAATCTGGCCATCACGGCCATGCCGCGCGTCGGTGAGACCGAGCCCGACCTCAAGCTGACCCGCAGCTACTCCCCCGAGCTGACCGACGAGCAGATCCTGTCGATGCCGTCGGTGCTCAGCGGTTCGCCGCGCGACATCGCCGACACCTTGTCGGCCTACCGCGACAAGTACGGCGTCTCGTCCTTCACCGTGCAGGACAACCACATCGACAACTTCGCCAAGGTCATCGCCGAACTGCGCTGACGGCGGATTTCGGTTCTCGGCGCACCGCCCCGGTAAGCTCGGGCCGTCCGCCCTCGTAGCTCAGGGGATAGAGCACGGCTCTCCTAAAGCCGGTGTCGCAGGTTCGAATCCTGCCGGGGGCACAGGTGGGGCACAGGTGGGATTGTATGACTTCGGCTGATGCTTGACGGATCTATGTCGGGTGATGCCTGACAGTGTTTCGGTTGATGCGTGACAGTTGTTTCGGCTGATCGGTGACACCCCCTGACCTTCACCGACAGCATCAAATGCAGCGATCTTGGATTCCCTAGCTGGAAGTGCGTCGAAGCGCGGGCCTCATCGTGCGGCACTCGCACCAAGGAAGACCCGCCGCACCTATAGTAAAAAATGCTATAGTTTGGCATGAGCGGGCAGAGCGACGTCTTACGGACGGTGATGCACGAAACCGGCACCACCCAGTCCGAATTGTCTCGGCTCAGCGGTGTGCACCAGCCGAGCATCAGCCAGTTCCTCTCGGACAAGGTCGAACTCAGCGATGAGCAGCTCGACCGACTGCTGTCCTGTATGGGGTACCGACTCGAAATCACCCGCCAACCAGTCGCTCCCACGCTCACACGCTCAGAACGCCGCTCGTGGAAACTGCACCGCGAGCTGGCCAGACACCTGACACGGTCGACCCTCACCCAATGGAAACCCGTGATCGAGCGCAACTTGCGACGGTTGAGGTCCGGCGTCACCGGCCAACCACACATGAGAAATCTCGACCGCTGGGAATCGCTCGTGAGAGACGGTGACGTCCCCGGCCTTCATCGCGTCCTTACCGGACTCGGCCGCGATTGCATCGAAATGCGCGAAGTCTCACCGATGGGCGGACTGCTCCCCGATGAGGAGCGCATCCGCGTTCTGCGCACGGTGCGCTGATGCGGCGAGACCAGCTTGAGCACGCCATCCGGGCCGCCTGCCAAATCGCCGGACTGACTGAAGTGATCATCGTCGGCTCCCAAGCGATCCTCGGCACCTACACCGAGGACCAGCTGCCCTTCTACGCCACCAGGTCGGTGGAAGTCGACGTCCTGCCCATCACCGACGACACGGGCGAAATCGCCCGTCTTGCAGATGAACTCGAGGGAGCCGCGGGCGAGTTCTCCCCCTTTGAGCGACTTCACGGTTTCAGTATCGACGGCGTGGACCTGCAGACCTCGGCGCTGCCCGACGGATGGCGCGATCGGCTGGTCAAAGTGCAGAACGAGAACACCGCCGCCCCATCGGGCGAACCTCAATACATCGGATGGTGCCTCGACAAGGAAGACTTGTGTGTTGCGAAGTTGTGCGCACTACGGGAGAAAGACCAGAACTTCGTTCAGGCACTGATCGCTGCTGATCTCGTTGACCCGCAAGTGATTGCAAGCCGCCTCGTGACCGTACCCGAACCCTATCGGAGAGCCTCCCAACGAGCAGCCGCCTGGCTCGCTCATCGCACAGACAACGCTGAGTAGCACGAGAAATCGTTTGCGGGCGGCGGACGTGGTTAATTCGCCCGGCCGCCCGCCACCCAACAGCCGGGGGCCTGAAGCACTTCACGTCCCACCAACCGCGGGAAACAGGACTACCATCGGTGAGGTGCGTGTGCGGGAAGAAACGTAGCGGCCGTCGCCTCGTCGGGGCATAACACCTGCCGGGCCTGCGATGCGGAAGCTAGTCGCGACACTGATCGCCGTTGGGGCCTTGACTCTCAGCGGGGCCACCGCTCACGCCGAGAACCAGCCGGCACCGCCGTCGCCGACCCCGCCACCCCTGGCACCGAAGTGTCTGAGTTTCGATTTCGGCCCGCCCGCGCACTGGAACTACCTGCCGTGCGGATGGACGACGGACGGCAAGCGGTGGATCCCGTTGCCCCCGCCGTGACGGCGACGTCGCACCAAATGCGTTCCGCCGCGGCCTAACTGGCCTTGAGGTGCCCGCCTCCCCGGCAGCTGACGCCGCAGACGCCCGCATCCCCCCGGGCGTCTGCGAGCGAAAGCGCCTGGTCAATCGGAACACCACTGCAATCCAGGCCGTTGACCACCAGGCCCAGGCTGATCGCGCCGTCCGCGCGGGTGCTCTCGATGCACACCTCGATGTCGCGCAGCCCTGGCCTGCCTATAGTCCAGAAATCCGGACGGTGACCGTCGAACACCGTGTGACCCTCCGCACCGTCGTCGTCCCGGCGCCCGGTGACGTCTGCCGCCGACGAGGCGGGCACGTCGTCGGGCAGCGCCGCCGCGGCGAGCGGAGTGAGCGGGTCGGCCAGGCCGCAACTGTCGTCGTGATACTCCAAGGCGATCATCGTCGCCCTCCTCTCACTCGGCCACCGGATGGGACAGCTCTACGGCAGAACGGTGTGCATCAACATCACGTCGTATGCCGACCACAGCGACAGGTTGAAGTACAGGTCTCGCCCCGAGGACCAGGGATGGATCATCGGCGCGTAGATGCCACCGGGCATTTGGAACGAGGACACCAACGGCTGCTCGGGACTCCACGGCCCCTGCGGGGTCGGCGCGGTCCGCGCCACGACGTCGTTGCTGCCGCCGTCGGTGTAGAGCACCAGGTATTGCTTGAGATAGCTGTTGTACTGGGCCGACATCTCGCCCACCGGGCCGGGGAAGATCGGCGTCGCCGCACCGGGGTTGTTTGCCACCCAGTGCCCGCCGTTGTCGCCGTTCCAGTATTGGTACTTGGTCAGGTCGGGCAATTGGTTCGGCGGAACGCGGGACAAGAATGCCGCCCCGCCGCGCCCCGAGGGCGTCCCGAACTGGTAGATGTAGCCGTCGTTGCCCTTGAGGAACGCGCCCATCTGGAAGTTCTCGTTGCCGGGCGTAAACCCGGCTCCCGGAATGGCATCCGGCGACGCCGTGCGAATCGAGGTCGGGAAGATCCCCCAGTTCTGGCCGTTGTCGGTGGACCGCGCGATCGCCGAGTAGTTGGTCGACCATTCGCCGTCACGGCCCCACTGGCGGATGGACATGTAGCTCATGTATTGGGTTCTGCCCATCGACATGCCCGACGTGGGAATGATGCCGGTTTCGTGCGCCGCCTTGTGGATGGTGTTGACGACCTGTTTGGAAAGCCCGGGCGCCCACACCGGTGAGCCGGAGTACCTGTCGTTGGGCACGCCGTCGGCGATGTGGATTCCGTGCGAAAGGTCGTGATCGTTGCTGCGGAACAGCGTGTTGTAGCGCCATTGCTGGCCGTGCACCTTGCAGTAGCCGAAGGTGTCGCCGAAGGCCATCAGCACCTGGCGGTTGGCGGGATCGCCGTTGTCCCAAGCGATCCCGAGGTCGGTGCCGGAGATACTGAAACGTTGCAGGGTCTTGTTCGGGCCGTTGGGTCCGGTCACCCAGTCGACCAGCGACGTCGGGGCGCCCGCGATCGACGGGGGCGGCGGACCCGGCGCGGGTTGCGGCTGGGGCTGCGGCTGCGGCATCGGGGCGGCGTTCGGGCGCAGCTGGTTGGCATTCGGCGGTACCGCCCCGCCGGGTGTGGGCGGGTTGGGTCCCGGCGGCAACACCTCGGCTTGCGGATACATCGGTGCGGACGGGTCGGGCCCGGGCCCCTCGGCCCGCGGGTGCACCGGTGCGGAGTACTGCCGGCCCGGTGCGCTCGGCTTGAGCAAGGACGAGATCAGCGGACCCAGCTTGGGCAGCGGCGCCTGGTCGTTGGTGTGGGTGGGCCTGCGGCCGGTCGGCGGCTGCACAACCGGCTGCGGTGCGGGCATCGCCGGCGGCGCGGCGGGCGGGTCCACGTTGGCTTCGGGAGCCCCACACGGTGTGGCGTTCGCGGTTGGCGCGGGTCCCACCACGAGGACGAATCCGACAGCGGCCGCCGACGCCATCGATAGCGACACACTTCGCAGAAACGCCGACATGTAACACCTTTCGAGGGGGTTGGACACCGCGTTGACGTCCATAGTTGGCTCCTGTGACGATAGTGAGCAGCGGGGCAAATGTGACCAGTGATGAGCTGATAGGTATGCATCCGTGACCGTGTCGCAATGCGTCGGCTCCCCGGCCGCGACGCAGGTTTAGCGATTAACTCAGCGGTAGATCCACGCAGGTGACGAGTCTTTCAGCGTTCGCCAACAGCGGAGTGGCCGGGTGTCCGGGCGATGCGGTGAGCGGTGCCAGGATGGGCCCCATCGGCGGCGCGTCCGCCCGCCCGCCGGCCGCCGGTTTGTCGCTAGAAGGTGGGCACTTCGTCGCTCGGCGGTCGCCCGCCCGGCGCCGGCCCGCGTCGGTCGCACAGTTTGCTGGACGGCTGCCGAACGCGCGGCCGGCGCCCGCGTGTGCCCGCCCGCGTCGCAGACGGATGCGGCGCCGAGACGCGGCGTGACCCCATCGGATCGCCACCGGCTCCGCATCGGTACAAGCGCACCACATCGTCGCAGCTCAGGCTTCCCGTCGCGGGCATGCTCGACGGTTTCCGGCGCCTCGCCGAAACACGAATCGTCGTTAACCCAACGGGGCGCCGGCGTCGTGGCACACTCAAAGAGATTGGGTCATCATGTTTGTCGACCATGATCGGCGGCAATGATCCATCAGAGACGAGCGCGTCGGCCGGCCTTCGCGCCCGTCTAGGTCCCGTCGGTTCAGCCCGAGAGCCGACGGGGCCGCCCTTTTCCCACCCTCTCGAATCCCCACCGAGCACACCGGCTCGCCGCTAGGCCTCAACAACGGCGCCGCCCGGGGGTAGCGTTCGGGCTATGCACGGGTCGAGCGGTCGGCCGATTATCGGCGCTAACCCCGACGATTTTGCTCGCATCGCCACCGGAGCAATCCTTGGGCGAAGGCAGCCGAGCACGACGATCGTCGCCACATTCCTGTCCACCCCGCCCGAGGACGACCACCACCCCTACCGGAGCGGGAAACGCCTGCAGACCACGAGTTCCCGTCGGCCTGACGGCTCAGCGGCGCGACCGGCCGGAGACCAGGACCGCGATCGTGGCCACCATCGAGCACGCGACGGCGCAGGCCGCGCCGCCCGCGCCGACGTAGAGGCCGTATTCGGCCGACACCGGCGGATTGACGTTGAGCTTGTAGTACCACACCGTGAGCGCCACGATCAGCAGCGAAATCAGCAGCGCCGTAACGGAAGCCACCTTCACCGACAAGCCGCGGCCCATCATGGCGCCGGCCACCAGCAACGTCGAGGCCAGCAGCACGATGAGCTGCCCCGCGCCGAAGCCCCGCGGCAGTTCCAGGTTGCCGTGGGCGCCTCCGATGGCGTTCGCCCAGCCCCCGCCGTTGACCGTCGTCCGCAGCCACGGCAGCCACGCGCTGGCCGAAATCAGCACGGCGCAAAGGGCCACCAGCCAACCGGGGCGCAGTCGGCGAGTCATGGTGCGAGACTAGCCGACTGCGGCGTCGGTCCCGGCAGTGAACGTCGTCCCCAGCGTGGCGCCCGCGCTCAGCGATGACCGTTGGTGCTCGGATCCGAGCGGGCGAACACCGTGACGAAGTTCTCCAGCGACTGGTCGATGTCGCCGCGCAGCGCGGCCGCGACGATCATGCCGATGGGCCCGAACAGCGCTGGACCGCCGAGGTGCACGTCGAAGCTGACGACCGAGCCGTCCGCCTTGGGCTGCACCTTGGCCATCAGCTTGACCTTGACCCCGCCGACGCCGTCGCCGTTGAGCGTCATGCCCTCCGGTGGCTTGTAGCGCACCACCGTCCATTTGATCCGGTTGAGCATGCCCTTGACCTCGACGATCGACTCGACGACGGTGCCCTTGTCGATCTGGTCGGGCAAGGTGCTGCGCCACACCCGGTGAATGGTCAGCCACTCCTTGTACCGGGACAGGTCGGAGGCGTGCTGCCAGGCCACCTCGGGGGGCAGCGGAACATCGATGGATCCGGAAAGCTTGGCCACGGCTCAGCCCTGCTGGTCGCCAGTCTCGGTGGCGCCGGTGGCCTTCTTGGCCTGCTCCTGCACCTGGTGGATGGTGTCGGAGTACTTGCCCTGCGTCTTTTCGTCGACGAACTCGCCGGCCTTGTCGATGGCCATCTCGAACTTGTCGGCGTTCTGCGACAACAGGTCCTTGGCCTTGTCCAGGAATCCCATTACGCCCTCCCTTTTCCCCGGCATCGTACTGCCCGCCGCCGACGGAGCTGAGTTCGCTGTGCTCAGCGCCACACCTGCGGCCGCACACCCAGCATTTTGGCCCGGATCCACCAGGCGGCCTCGATCGCGGCGGCGCCCAGCACACCGATGCCCAGCGCGGACGAGGTCACCACGACATTGGACGGATCCAGCAGGAACGCCTTGCGGGCCAGCGGCAGACTGAAGATCACCACATAGGCCAGGCCCGACGCGATCACCAGCGCCACCCGCCACCACTGGTAGGGCCGGGCCACCACCGCGAGCACCCACAGCGCCGTCACCAGCAGGGTGATCAGGGCCGCGGTCGAGGCCTGATCCTGTTGCTGGAAGGTGGCGTGCCGGCCGTGATAGGCCACCAGGTACGAGGCGAAGGTGGCCGCGCCGACGATCAGGCCCGACGGCAGCGCCGAGCTGAGCACCCGTCGCACGAAGCCAGGGTGGGCGCGCTCGTTGTTGGGAGCCAGCGACAGGATGAACGACGGGATGCCGATGGTGAACCACGCCGCCACGGTGACGTGGATCGGCTGGAACGGGTACAGCAGCGGATCGGCCTTGAGCGCCTTGGCGAACAGGCACTCGAGGCCGACCAGCAGCGCCAGCAGCACGGAGTAGACCGTCTTGGTGAGGAACAGGTTGGCGACGCGTTCGATGTTGCCGATGACCCGTCGGCCCTCACCGACGACATACGGCAGGGTGGCAAACCTGTTGTCCAGCAGCACGATCTGGGCAACCGCGCGGGAGGCGGGGCTGCCGGCGCCCATCGCCACGCCGATGTCGGCATCCTTGAGCGCCAGCACGTCGTTGACGCCGTCGCCGGTCATCGCCACGGTGTGCCCGTGCGATTGCAGGGCGTGCACGATGGCGCGCTTCTGGTCGGGGCGCACCCGGCCGAAAGTGGTGTAGGTGTCCAGCATGTCCGCCAATTGCGCCGGGTCCGAAGGTAATTGGCGGGCGTCCAGCGTTTCGCCGTGCAGCCCCAGTTCACCGGCCACGGCGCCGACCGAGACGGCGTTGTCACCCGACAGCACCTTGACCGAAACACCTTGATCCGCAAAGTAATCCAAGGTCTCGCGGGCGTCGGGGCGGACCTTCTGTTCGAGCACCACCAGCGCCACCGGGGTGATCGGGCCCGGGGCGTCGGGATGGTCGACGGCCCGGTCGGCGGCACCCAGCAGCAGCACCCGCAGCCCCTGCGCCCCGAGCCGTTCGGCCTGCCCGGCCGCCGCCGAACCCGGATCGAGCAGTACGTCCGGCGCACCCATCACCCAATCGCCGTGACCGGCGAACGACACCCCGCTCCATTTGGTGGCCGACTTGAAAGGTGCAGTCGCCGTGACAGTCCAGCCGGGCGGCCGGGAATAGGTCTGGGCGATCGCGCGCATGCTCGCGTTGGGCCGCGGGTCGGCGGCGGCCAGCGCGGCCAGCACGTCGGCGATCCGATCGTGCCCGGACCCGTCCAGCTCGTCGACGCGCGCGACCCGCATCCCGCTCTCGGTCAACGTGCCCGTCTTGTCCGCACACACCACGTCGACGCGGGCGAGACCTTCGATGGCCGGCAGCTCCTGCACCAGGCACCGGCGCTGGCCCAGCCGCACCACCCCGACCGCGAAGGCCACCGACGTCAACAGCACGAGCCCTTCGGGCACCATGGGCACCAGCGCGCCCACGGTCCGCAGCACGGACTTCTGCCAGCCGGCGTGCGTGGTGAACAGCTGGGTGTAGATCGTCAACAGGCCGGCCGGCACCAGCAGGTAGGTGATGAACTGCAGGATGCGGTTGATGCCGTTGCGCAGTTCGGATTTCACCAGGGTGAACTTGCTGGCCTCCTCGGCCAGCCTGGCGGCGTAGGCCTGCGAGCCGACCCTGGTGGCCCGGTAGGCGCCGCTGCCGGCGACGACGAAACTGCCCGACATCACCGAATCGCCGACGGCCTTTGCGATCGGGTCGGCCTCGCCGGTCAGCAGCGACTCGTCGACCTCCAGGTTGGCCTCTTCCACGATCTCGCCGTCGACCACGACCTGATCGCCGGGCCCGAGTTCGATGATGTCGTCGAGCACCACCTCGTCGGGAGGCAGAGCGCGAGTGCCGGATTGCCTGCGCACCATGGGTTTTGCCTGCCCGACGATGGCCAGCTTGTCCAGCGTCTGCTTGGCCCGGATTTCCTGGACCATGCCGACGACGCTGTTGGCGATGATCAGCAGGCCGAACATGCCGTTGATCACCGAGCCGGTGGCGAGCACGATGAGCAGCAACACCCCCAGGATCGCGTTGATCCGGGTGAACACGTTGGCCCGGACGATGTCGGTGATGCTGCGCGTCGCGCGCTGCCGCACCGCGTTGCTCTGGCCGTGCGCGACCCGCTGGGCCACCTCGGCGTCGGTCAGGCCTGTGTTCATCGGGTGAACGTCCCCAGCTGGTCGGTGTCGTAGTACTCCAGGTTGAGCCTGGCCGCCGGCGAACCGGTAAACGTGGCCGTGGAAACCGTTCCGGGCGGGGCGTTTTCGCCGGCCAACGGGAAGGTGAAGGTGTCGCCGTCCCAGTGTGTGAGGGTGGCGGTCCGGTGTTGCGGCCCCATCGTCAACTGCAGGGCGCCGTCGTGCTCGGTGATTACGGCCGGACCCCAGTAGTCGTTGGCGTAGACGCCGGTGTAGTCGCGCAGCGGCCTGGCCGGCGCCGGGGCGGACGGCGGCTGCTTGCCCACCAGCGAACCCAGCGGATTGTTCAGCCAGCCAATGGCTTTCCGGTACAGGGCGGCCCAGTCCTCGCGGATCTGGCCGTACTGCACGAGGTCCATGAATTCGGCGGTCAGCGTCTCCGGGATGCCGTAGGGCGCGGCGTTGGTCAACGCGATGATCGCCAGGTCCTCCGACGGCAGCACGACGAAATTGGTGGCTGCGCCCACATCGAAGGCGCCGGAATGGCTGTATTCGGTGCGCCCCGAGGAATCCACCGAGGTGTTGAAGCCGTATCCGTAGAATCCGGTGCGCGCCTTCGGTGTGGTCGCGGGGCCGGACACCACTTGCGGGCTCAGGGCGGGCAGCAGCGCCTCCGGCGATGCGATGTGCTCGCCGTCGTGGGTTCCGTTGTCCAGCAACATCATCAGCCAGCGGGCCATGTCGTGCACCGATGAGCTCACCCCGCCCGCCGGTGACTGGGCGTCCGGGTTTCGCTGGAAACGGGCCTGCCAGCTGTCGCCGATCTTGATGTGGTTGACCGCGCGGTTGGGCCGGGCGAGGAAGTCGGCGAACCGCGAGCTGGTCGACGTCATTCCCAACGGGCGGTAGAGCACCTCGTCGGAGAGCTCTTCCCAGGTTTTGCCGGCCGCGGCCGCCACCGCCTCGGCGGCGGCGGTGATCCCATAGTTGGTGTAGGCGTAGCTGTTTCGGAAAGGCCGCAGCGGCAGCAACCTGAGTCGCTCGCAGATCTGCCGACGGCCATAGCCCAGATCTTCGAGTTTGTCGCCCGCATGATCGGGCAGCCCGGAGCGGTGCGAGTACAGATCGCCGACGGTGACATGGCCGGTGACGTAGGGGTCGCCGAGCGCGAACCACGGCAGCGTGGAAACCACGGGCGTGTCCCACCCCACGACGTGGTCGCTGACTTCGTGTGCGACCACCGTCGCGCCCACCGATTTGGATACCGACGCCAGCTGGAAGACGGTGTCGGTGTCCACCGCGTTGTCCCGGCCCTGCCCCCTGGTCAGATCCTTGACGCCGAATCCCTTGGCGTACAACACCTTCCCGCCATGCACGATGGCCACGGCCATCCCGGGGATGCCGCTGCTTCTCATCAGGTCGGCAACGAGGCCGTCCACCTTCGCCACGGCCTCGTCGATGCGGCCGGCCGGGATCGCCAGGGCGGACACCTGGTTGGGCGGGACGTCGGGCGGTCGCGGCGGCGCGCCGGCCGGTTGCTGCGCAAAGCCGCATCCGGTCAACCCGAGCAGCACCGCCGTCAGGACCGCCGCGCGTTTGCTCATGCGCGAACACTAACGCGGCGACGGCAGATTCAGAGCCGCCACCACGGGTCGGGTTTCTGCGGGGCCGCGGGATCGATGCGCTGACCGGGGACCGGCACCGCCACCTTCACCTTCGCCGGCTCGGCGGCGGCGAGCAGGCGCTCAACGGGTTCGGCCCACGGGTGCGGCGCCAATCGGAAGGTGCCCCAGTGGATCGGCACCAGCAGTCCGTCGTCGGTGACGTCCCGGTGTGCCCGCACCGCTTCCTCGGGGTTCATGTGGACGTCCGGCCAGGCCGTGTTGTAGGCCCCGATGGGCAGCAGGGTCAGGTCGAACGGCCCGTGCTCGGCGCCGGTCTGGGCGAAGGTCTTGGTGTAGCCGGTGTCGCCGCCGAAGTAGGCGCGATGGGTCGGGCCGGCCAACGCCCACGACGCCCACAGCGTGGTATTGCGGTCCAGGAAGCGTCCCGAGAAGTGCCGCGCCGGCACGCAGGTCACGGTCAGCTCGTCGACCTTGCCGCTCTGGTGCCAGTCGAGCTCGACGATGCGCTGCTCAGGTATCCCCCACCGGCGCAGGTGGGCGCCGACACCCAGCGGCACGAAAAACGGGGCGCGCTGGGTGCGGGCCAGCGCCCGGACGGTGTCGATGTCGAGGTGGTCGTAGTGGTCGTGGCTGATCACCACCGCATCGACGGCGGGCAGCCCTTCGAGTTGGATCGGCGGCGGATGCAGCCGTTGCGGCCCCACGATGTCGGACGGCGAACACCGCTCGCTCCACACCGGATCGGTGAGCACCCGGTACCCGTCGATTTCCAGCAGCGCCGTCGAGTGGCCGAACCAGCTGACCGCCAACCGGCTGGGGTCGGCGTCGACGACCCCCGGTGAGGCCAGCGGGATCGCCGCCGGCGGACGGCTGCCGCCCCGGTTCGCGATCAGCTCCCACGCGATCAGCCGCAGCTGCTCGCGGTCCATCTTGATTTCGGAGGCGGGCTCGAGGTTGACGAAGGCGCCGTCGCGGAAGTGCGGCGAGCCGGACGTCACGGCCGCGATCGACGCGGGGTCGGCGCCCAGGGCGTCCGGGGCGCCGTGCAGGGCGCGCACCAGCCAACCGCCGGCCGCCAGCGACGCCGTCCCGGCGACCAGCCGAAGCGTCCCCCGCATGATCGTCAGGCCCCCTGGAACTTCGGCGGCCGCTTCTCTATTCGGGCGACCTGGGCTTCGATGACGTCCTGGCTGCCCCAGGCCTTGTCGAACAGTTCCTTGTGCACCGGCCAGGCCTCTTCGATGGCGCCGTCGTCGTTGAGCACCCGCTTGGCGTGCGCGATGGCCAGCGGCGCGAGGCCCGCGATCTCGGCGGCCCAGGCCTGCGCGTCGGCCAGCGTCCCGATGCGGTTGGCCATCCCGGTCTGCAGCGCCACGTCGGCGGTCAGCTTCTCCGCGGCCAGCAGCATGGCCCGCGCCCGCCCGTGGCCGACCAGCGTCGACAGCCGCCGGATGCTCCAGTTGTCAAGGGCCAGGCCGTATTTCGACGTCGGGAACTGGAAGAACGCGTCCGGCGACACGACCCGCAAGTCGCATTGCATGGCCAGTTGCAGCCCGGCGCCGATGGCCGGGCCGTTGATGGCGCCGATCACCGGAATCGGCGTGGCGTCCAGCACCTTGTGCAGCTCGATCAGCCGGTCGGGGTAGTCCGCGGCGAACGCGTCGCCGCTCAGGTCGGCGCCGGCGCAGAACACCGTGCCCTGGCCGGTCAGCACGATCGCGCGGGTCGAGCCGTCGCCCGCCTTCAGCACGGCCTCCCGCAGCTCCTCGACGAGCTGGGAGTTCAGGGCGTTGCGGCGCTCGGGGCGCTGCAGCTCGATGGTCAAAACGGCTTCGGCCCGGGTAACACCGATCATGGCAGCCACCCTATATAGCCTCGTCTCGTGAGTCGTATCACGGCTGGTCAACTACGCGATGCGGTGCTGGACGAAAATTCCTTCCTCCGCTGGGACAGCGAGCCGCTGGCCGTGCCGGTCAGCGCGGCCTACGCGCAAGAGCTGGCTGACGCCCGCGCCGCGACGGGTCTCGACGAGTCGGTGCTGACCGGCGAGGGCCGCATCTTCGGTCGCCGGGTCGCGGTGGTGGTGTGCGAGTTCGGCTTTCTCGGCGGCTCGATCGGGGTGGCCGCGGCCGAACGGATCACCGCCGCGGTGCAGCGGGCGACGGCCGAGGGGCTGCCGCTGCTGGCCTCGCCGAGCTCGGGCGGCACCCGGATGCAGGAGGGCACGGTCGCGTTCCTGCAGATGGTGAAGATCGCGGCGGCGGTCCGCCTGCACAAGCAGGCGCACCTGCCCTACCTGGTTTATCTGCGCAATCCGACCACCGGCGGGGTGTTCGCGTCGTGGGGTTCGCTGGGTCATGTCACGGTCGCCGAGCCGCGCGCGCTGATCGGCTTCCTGGGCCCGCGGGTCTACCAGCAGCTCTACGGCGAGCCGTTCCCCGAGGGCGTCCAGACCGCGGAGAACCTGCAGCGGCACGGGGTGATCGACGGCGTCGTCCCGCTCGACGAGCTGCGCCGCACGCTGGACCGCGCGATGACCGTCATCGCCGACGCCCCCGAGCCGCTGGCCGCGCCGCCGCCGCCCGAGCCGATACCCGACGTCGCGGCGTGGGACTCGGTGGTCGCCTCGCGACGGCCGGACCGCCCGGGTGTGCGGCTGTTGCTGCGGCACGGCGCCACCGACCCCGTGCTGTTGTCGGGGACCGGCCAGGGCGAGGCGGCGACCACGCTGTTGGCGCTGGCCCGGTTTGCCGGCCAGCCCGTGGTGGTGCTCGGCCAGCAGCGCCTGACCGGCGGGTTGGTGGGCCCCGCGTCGCTGCGCGAGGCCCGCCGCGGCATGGCCCTGGCCGCGGAACTGCGGCTGCCGCTGGTGCTGGTGATCGACACCGCGGGGCCGGCGTTGTCGGCCGAGGCCGAACAGGGCGGGCTGGCCGGCCAGATCGCCCAGTGTCTGGCCGAGCTGGTCACCCTGGACACCCCGACGGTGTCGGTGCTGCTGGGGCAGGGCAGCGGCGGGCCGGCGCTGGCGATGGTGCCCGCCGACCGGGTGCTGGCCGCGCTGCACGGCTGGCTGGCCCCGCTGCCGCCGGAGGGCGCCAGCGCGATCGTCTTCCGCGACACCGACCACGCCGCGGAACTGGCTGCGGCACAAGGCATCCGGTCGCGCGATCTGCTGGCGTCGGGCATCGTCGACGTGATCGTGCCCGAGCATCCCGATGCCGCCGACGAGCCGGTCGAGTTCGCGCGACGGTTGGCGCTCGCCGTCGCCGCCGAGGTGGCTGCGCTGCGCGAGATACCCGCCGACGAGCGGCTGGCCGCCCGGCTGCGCCGCTACCGGCGCGTCGGCTTGCCCTGACCGTCGATAACGCGCCTCACCGCCCGCGACACTTAAACCACGCACACGACACGCCGGGCCGGGTGTGCGTGGTTTAAGTCTCGACGCAACGCGGGCCGGCGACGAAACGCGGGCCGGCGACGCCGCTCACGTGCACAGCCCCGCCGGCGGGCAGGGCATGAATCTTGGTATCACCGATGCCATTTCGCTCCCGCGGCGCTGGCACAGATCGCCCGGGGCGGGCCGGACACCGTACTCGACGCGTACGGAGACGCCCAGCGGCAACGCACCGAGCGGGTGCTGCGGCTCACCCGCGTCGCGACGCTGCCGCGCCCGCTGCGGCCCCTGCGCAACGCCGGAATGCGTTTGGCCGCAGGCATTCCGGGCGTGCAGCGACGGCTGGCCGTCCAGTTGAGCGGCCTGGGCCACCGGTGAGCGGCGCTACGGCGTCACCAGCTGCCAATCGTCGCCCAGGCCCTGCACCTTGACCGTCTCGCCCTCGGCTTCGAGCTGCACGGTGGTGGCGCCGAGGCGCAGGTTGGTCAACGCGATCCGGCCCCACTCCGCCGGCAGGTGCGGCGTCACCGTCAGGGCGCGGTTCGGCACGTGCGGGTCGAGTCCCAGAAACGACCGCAGCAACAGCAGCGGCGCGGCACTGGCCCACGCCTGCGGCGAACACGACGTGGGATAGGGCACCGGCGAGGCGAACTGGGAACGCGGGAAGCCGCAGAACAATTCGGGCAGCCGCCCGCCGAACGCCGCTGCCGCATCGAGGAGACCCGTCGCCAGACGCTCGGCCAGAGCCAGTGCTCCCGGGATGTGCCCGTAGCGCAGCAAGCCGGACACCGTGATGGCGGTGTCGTGCGGCCACACCGAGCCGTTGTGGTAGCTCATCGGGTTGTACGCGCCCATGGTGGTGGCCAGGGTGCGCAGCCCGAATCCCGAGTCCATCTCCTCACCGGCCAACCGTTCCACGATGGCGGCCGCGTGCTCGTCGGTGGCGATGCCCGTCCACAGGCAGTGGCCGACGTTGCTCGTCAACGCGTCGACGCGGTCCTTGCGCCCGTCCAGGGCGACGGCATACCAGCCGCGGTCGGGCAGCCAGAACGCCTCGCCGAATCGGGTCCGCAACGCCTGCGCACGCTCACGAAGCTGCGCCGCCTGCGCCAATTCGCCCATGCCCTCGGCGAGTTCGGCCCGCGCGAGCAGCGCGGCGTAGACGTAGCCCTGCACCTCGCACAGCGCGATCGGCGGTTCGGCGACCCGGCCCTTGGCGTCGTTGATGCCGTTGAAGCTGTCCTTCCAGCCCTGGTTGATCAGGCCGCGGTCGGTGGCACGCCGGTATTCGACGAAACCGTCGCCGTCGCGGTCCCCGTACTGCTCTGCCCAGGCGAGCGCGGCGTCGGCCGCGGGCAGCAACGACCGGATGACCGCCTCGTCGGCGCCCCACCGCCAGCTCTCGGCGAGCAGCATGACGAACAGCGGGGTGGCGTCGGCCGTGCCGTAATAGACGCTGCCGCCCAACACGTCCGTGCTGGCCGGTCCGCGGCGGATCTCGTGCATGATGCGGCCCGGCTCCTCCTCGGTGAGGGCGTCGACGCGCCGCCCCTGCAGGGCCGCCAGCCGCTGCAGCGTGCCGATCGAGAGCCCCACGTCCAGCGGCAGGGCCATCCACGCGGTCAGCAGGCTGTCCCGGCCGAACAACGTCATGAACCACGGCGCACCGGCGGCGACGTACGGCCGGCCCCGGCCGTCGGCGTCGTGAATCAGCAAGGCGCCCAAGTCACTTTCGGTCTGCCGCAACACCTGCGCCAGCCCGGCGTGGTCGGTCTCGACCGTGGTCGCGGTGTCCCGCCATCTCTCGATCTTGCGGGCCGGCGCGCTGGACTCGATGTCCTTGCCACGCGGAATGCGGGTCCGCACCTTGCGATTCGACCACGTCGGCTGGACCATAACCTCGGTCTGCCAGCGGCCCCCCGGCGGAACCACCACCCGCCAATTCAGCGAGCCGGGCAATACGATCGGGTCGCCGCTGGCCGACACGGTCAGGCCGCGCACCTGGTCGGCGCGGCCCCGCAACACCAGTTCCCCGTCGGCGACGTGCATGTCGGCCCCGGCCGTAGCCGCCCGCCCCTCCTTCACCGCGAACAGGTCGGCGAAGTCGGCGTCGGCGTGCAGCTCCAGGGACACCACCGTGCTTTCCTTGTCGAGGTTGTGCAGCGAAATGGTTTCCCGCAGCCCGTCGGCGACCAACCGCTCGCGCACGATCAACAGGGTGCTGTCGGCGAGTCCCGACCGCGGTGCCCGGCGCAGGATGAACTGGGCGGCGAACGCCTCCGTCGCCTCCACCGACAACGCCTCGGCGACTTGGCCGTCCACCCGCAGCTCCCACCGGGACAGCACCCGCGCGTCCCGGAAGAACAGGCCGTAGGAGGTGCCAACCGGCACGTCGCCGTGCCGGTTGGACAGGCAGAACGTTCCGCCCTCGACCAGGGTCACGGCGTCGCCGCCGGACCCGATCTGCGCCGGCGCGCCGCCGTTGAAGGCCGTCGCCACGCTCATGCCGGTGCCTTCTGCCTGAAGTCGCAGGCGCGCCTTCCGGTTTCGATCGATTCCACCAGGCCGGTGCTGCGCATCCGGCGCGGCGCGGCCGTCGCATGCTGCAGCACGTTGCGGTAGATGGCTTCGTACGCCGAACCGAACTGTGCCACAGCGAAATTCGCGGCGACATGGCGCCGGCATGCGTGCGGGTCCAGGGCCTGGGCCCGGGCGATGGCCCCGGGCAGTTCGTCCGGGTGATCGCAGACCACGCCCGTGACCCCGTCGGCGACCACCTCCGAGACCGCGCCGCCGCGCAGGGCGACGACGGGCGTGCCACAAACCATCGCCTCGATCATCACGATGCCGAACGGCTCCTCCCACTGGATCGGGAACAGCAGGCAACGGGCGCGCGACAACAGCTTTCGCTTGCTGACCGCGTCGGCCTCGCCGAACACGTGGTCGTTGTCGGTGAGCAGCGGCCGCACGCAGTCCTCGAAGTACTCCTTTTCCGAGGGCTCACTGCATTTGCCGGCCAGTACCAGCGGGATGCCGGCCTCGTGCGCGGCCCGCAGCGCCAGGTGCGCACCCTTGTACGGCGCATACCGGCCCAAAAACAGTGCGTAGTCATGCTTTTCGGTCTCGAACGGCCACTCGTCGATGCGCAGCGCATTGTGTACGCGGCCAACCCAATTCAGCTCCGGAGCCAGCTGCCGCTGACGGTCGCTGATGGCCACCAGGCCGACGTCACCACTGAGCTCGCGGTAGTAGGGATGCAGGTCGTCGTCGATCGGGCCGTGCACGGTGACCACCGTGGGCACGCCCAGCCCCTGGTAGATCGGGGCGTTCATGGGCCCGGCAAAGGTGTGGTCGTGCACGATGTCGACGCCGTCCTCTTTGGCGATCCGGGTGATGGCGCTGCGCACCTTCAGCGCGTGCATGATCTCGGGGTAGGGCTCGCCCAGCCGCTCGGGCACGGTCCGGTCCCACAGCGGGATGAATCTGGCCGCCGTGCCCGGTTCGCCGGCGCCGAGCAGGGTGACCTGGTGTCCGCGGGCCACCAGCATGTCGGCGAGATCGGCCACGACGGCCTCCACGCCGCCGTACCCGTCCGGCGGGACGTCGAAATACGGCGGGGCGACGAGCACGATCCGCAGCGGTCGGCCGGCTTCCGGGACATCGGTCGGCAACACGAAATCAGCGCCGCGCATTGACGTTTTCCTCCTTACGACTCCATCACACGCGTTAGCACTCCAAGCCGTCGAGTGCTAATTATGACCGTTAAAGTGTGTTCCGCCAAGGGGGTTGGGGTGTGGCGCAGTTATCAGGCGCCGGACCGTTCGCCACAATCAAGGCATGCGTGATCGCATGACGGCGACGCCGCGGGCCTGCAACCGGGACCGGGTCGCGCTGCAGGCCGTGCACTTCTTCATGGCCGACATGGAGGCGGGCATGGGCCCGTTCCTGGGCGTGCTGCTGCAAAGCCGCGGCTGGACCACGGGCGCCATCGGCGCGGCGATGACGCTGGGCGCGATCGTCGGCATGGTCACGGTGGCCCCCGCGGGTGCACTCGTCGACGCCACCCGGCACAAACGCGGCTGCGTCATCGTCGTCGGGCTGGCCGCCGTCGCCGCCTCGGCGGTGATCCTGACCTCCCGGCAGTTCTGGACGGTCGCCACCGCGCAGGCCGTCATGTGCATCTCCGGGGCGACGATCGCCCCCGCGATGATCGGCATCACCCTCGGGGTGGTCGGCCAGGCCGCGTTCACCCGGCAGAACGGACGCAACCAGGCCTACAACCATGCCGGCAACATGGCGGGCGCCGCCCTCGGCGGGGTGGCCGGCTGGGTGTTCGGCTACGCCGGAATCTTCTGGCTCGCTGCGGGTTTCGCGGTCGCGACCATCGCGGCGGTGCTGGCCATCCCGGCCGGCGACATCGACCACCACGTCGCCCGCGGCGAGGCGCGGGCCGCCGGCGAGGCCCCGGTCAAGGCGATGCGGGTGCTGGCGCGGTCCCGCCCGCTGCTGGTGCTCGCGGCGGCCATGGTGCTCTTCCACCTGGGCAACGCGGCGATGCTGCCGCTGTACGGCCTGGCCGTCGTCGCCACCCACGCCAACCCGTTCACCACCGTGGCCAGCACCGTCGTCGTCGCCCAGGCCGTGATGGTCCCCGCCTCGCTGCTCGCCATGAGAATCGCGGCGACGCGCGGCTATTGGCCCGCGATCCTGATCGCGCTGACCGCGCTGCCGGTCCGCGGTGTGCTCGCCGCCAGCGTCATCACCAGCTGGGGGGTGATCCCGGTGCAGGTGCTCGACGGCATCGGCGCCGGCATGCTGTCGGTGGCGGTGCCGGGCCTGGTGGCCCGCATCCTGGACGGCACCGGCCACATCAACGTCGGTCAGGGCGCCGTCATGGCCGCCCAGGGGTTGGGCGGCGCCCTCAGCCCGGTGCTGGGCGGGGCCGTCGCCCAACATCTGGGTTTCCGCGCCGCCTTCTTGTTGCTGGCCGGGCTGTCGCTGGGCGCGCTGATCATCTGGGTCACCTTCGCCCCGATGCTGCGCCGCGCGGCCCGGTTGCCCGCCGCGCCATCCGACCGGGCCGGTGCTCCTCCCACAGCCACGGCCGACAATCAGGCAAAATAGGCGGCATGGACACAGCAGCTAGCTCACCGCGGGTCTTGGTCGTCGACGACGACTCCGATGTGCTCGCGTCGCTGGAACGTGGCCTGCGACTGTCCGGATTCGAGGTGTCCACCGCGGTCGACGGCGCCGAGGCGCTGCGCAGCGCCACCGAGACACGCCCGGACGCGATCGTGCTCGACATCAACATGCCGGTGCTGGACGGCGTCAGCGTCGTCACCGCGCTGCGCGCCATGGACAACGACGTCCCCGTCTGCGTGCTGTCGGCCCGCAGCTCGGTCGACGACCGGGTGGCGGGCCTGGAGGCCGGGGCCGACGACTACCTGGTCAAGCCGTTCGTGCTGGCCGAGCTGGTCGCGCGGGTCAAGGCGCTGCTGCGCCGCCGCGGCGCCACCGCCACCTCCTCGTCGGAAACGATCACGGTGGGTCCGCTGGAGGTCGACATCCCCGGCCGCCGCGCCCGGGTCAACGGCGTGGACGTCGATTTGACCAAGCGGGAGTTCGACCTGCTGGCGGTCCTGGCCGAGCACAAGACCGCCGTGCTGTCCCGCGCACAGCTACTGGAGCTGGTGTGGGGCTATGACTTCGCCGCCGACACCAACGTCGTCGACGTGTTCATCGGATACCTGCGCCGCAAGCTCGAGGCCAACGGCGGGCCCGGCTGCTGCACACAGTCCGCGGAGTGGGATTCGTGCTGCGCATGCAGTAATCGGGTCGAGCGGCCATGAAGTTGTTGTCCCGGATCGTGACCCGCACGCCGTCGCTGCGGGCCCGGGTCGCGGTCGCGACGGCCATCGGCACCGCCATCGTGGTGGTCATCGCCGGCGCGGTGGTGTGGTTCGGCATCACCAGCGCGTGGCGGGAGCGCCTCGATCGCCGGCTGGACGAGACGGCCGGCTTCGCGATTCCCTTCCTGCCCCGCGGGCTCAACGAGATCCCGCGATCGCCCAAGGACCAGGACACCGTCATCACGGTGCGCCGCGACGGGCAGGTCAAGTCCAACTCGGATGTCACGCTGCCGCCGATGGAAGAGGGCTACGCCGACACCTACATCAACGGGGTGCGCTACCGGGTGCGCACGGTGGAGGTCCGCACGCCCCAGCCGGCGACGGTGGAGGTGGGCGCGACGTACGACGACACCATCGCCCAGACCAACAACCTGCATCGGCGGGTGATCCTGATCTGCGCGCTGTCGATCGGCGCGGCGGCGGTATTCGCTTGGCTGCTGGCGGCTTTCGCGGTGCGGCCGTTCAAGCGGTTGGCCCAGCAGGCCCGCTCGATCGACGCCGACGAGCGGCCGCAGGTGGCGGTGCGCGGCGCCAGCGAGGCCGTCGAGATCGCCGAGGCGATGCGCGGCATGCTGCAACGCATCTGGAAGGAGCAGGACCGCACCAAGGAGGCGCTGGCGTCGGCCCGCGACTTCTCGGCGGTGACCGCCCACGAGCTGCGCAGTCCGCTGACCGCGATGCGCACCAACCTCGAAGTGCTGTCCACCCTGGACATGCCCGACGAGCAACGCAAAGAGGTGCTGGGCGACGTCATCCGCACGCAGTCGCGCATCGAGGCCACCCTGACCGCCCTCGAGCGGCTGGCCCAGGGCGAGCTGTCGACGTCCGAGGATCATGTGCCGGTTGACATCACCGAGCTGCTCGACCGCGCCGCCCACGACGCCATGCGCATCTACCCCGGCCTCGACGTTTCGCTGGTGCCCTCCCCCACCTGCATCATCGTCGGGCTGCCGGCCGGATTGCGGCTGGCCGTGGACAACGCGATCGCCAACGCCGTCAAGCACGGCGGCGCCACCCGGGTGCAGCTGTCGGCGGTCAGCTCCCGGGCCGGGGTCGAGATCGCCGTCGACGACAACGGCAGCGGGGTACCCGAGGACGAGCGGCAGGTGGTGTTCGATCGGTTCTCCCGCGGATCGACGGCCTCGCAGTCCGGGTCGGGCCTGGGATTGGCGCTGGTGGCCCAGCAGGCCCAGCTGCACGGCGGGACGGCCGCGCTGGAAAACAGCCCGCTGGGCGGTGCCCGGCTGGTCCTGCGCCTGCCCGGGCCCAGCTAGCCACGCCGGCCGTCCGGTGAAATCCTCACCCGCGCTTGCGGTTCGGCGCACGGCGGTCGGCGGGCGGTTAGCCCCTGCCGAGTCGGGCACACTGGAACGATGACCGACGGCAGTAAACCGAGCGAAAACGACACCCTGGCGCGCATCCGCGACCTGGTGGCCCAGGAGAAAACGTTGCGGGCCCAGCTGCAGCGCGGTGACATCGACACCTCCGAAGAACATGACCGCCTGCGGCGGGTCGAGGTCGAACTCGACCAGTGCTGGGATCTGCTTCGGCAACGCCGGGCCCTGCGGGAAAGCGGCGGCGACCCGCGCGAGGCCCAGGTCCGCCCGCCCGACGAGGTCGAGGGCTACCTGAGCTGAGCGGCCGGCCGGTAACAGTCGACGCGGTGGTCATCGGTGGCGGCCACAACGGCCTGGTCGCGGCCGCGTACCTGGCCCGGGCGGGCCTTCGGGTGCGGCTGCTGGAACGGCTGGGGCAAGTCGGCGGCGCGGCCGTGTCGGCGCACGCCTTCGACGGTGTCGGGGTGCGGGTGTCGCGCTACTCCTATCTGGTCAGTCTGCTGCCGCCACGCATCATCGACGACCTGGGCGCGCGGGTGCGGCTGGCCCGGCGGCGGTTTTCCTCGTACACGCCCGACCCCGCGACCGGCGGCGCCCGCGGGTTGCTGATCGGCGCGCCCGGCAACCCGTTCGCCGCGGTCGGCGCCGCCGGGGACGCACCCGGGTTCGCCGGGTTCTACCAACGCTGCCGGCTAGTGACCGAACGGCTGTGGCCGACGCTGCTCGAACCGCTGCGCAGCCGCCGGCACGCGCGCCGGCATGTGGTCGACGGCGGCGGTGCCGATGCGGCGGCCGCGTGGCGCGCCCTGGTCGAGGAGCCGATCGGCGCCGCCATCGCCGATGCGGTGGGCAACGACCTGGTTCGCGGGGTGATCGCCACCGACGCGCTGATCGGCACGTTCGCCCGTCTCGACGACCCGTCGCTGACGCAGAACGTCTGCTTCCTCTATCACGTGCTGGGCGGCGGCACCGGCGATTGGGACGTCCCGGTCGGCGGGATGGGCGCGCTGACCACCGCCCTGGCCACCGCGGCCGTCCGACACGGCGCCGAAATACTCACCGGCGCAGAGGTTTTCGCCGTCGACCCGAACGGCGAGGTACGTTATCGCAGCGGCGACGACGAGCACGTGGCTCGGGCCCGGTTCGTGCTTGCCGGGGTGACCCCAACGGTGCTGGCCGGCCTGCTCGGCGAACACCCCGCACCGGCGGCCGCCGGCGCGCAGGTCAAGGTGAACATGGCGCTGCGGCGGCTGCCCCGCTTGGCCGACGCCGGCGTCACCCCCGAGCAGGCCTTCGCCGGGACGTTCCACGTCAACGAAACCTGGACCCAGCTGGACACCGCCTACGCCCGGGCCGCCGCGGGGCAGGTCCCGAATCCGTTGCCGTGCGAGGCGTATTGCCATTCGCTGGCCGACCCCAGCATCCTGTCGGACGACCTGCGCGCCGCGGGCGCCCACACGATGACCGTGTTCGGCCTGCACACCCCGCACACGCTGGCGCGCGGCGCCGACCCCGACGCGCTGCGCGGCCGGCTCACCGGCCGGGTGCTGGCCTCACTGAATTCCGTTCTGGCCGAACCGATTCAAGAGCTGTTGCTGACCGATGCGCGGGGCCGTCCGTGCATCGAGACCACCACCACCGCGGACCTGGAACGCACCCTGAACATGAGTGGCGGCAACATCTTCCACGGCGGCCTGGACTGGCCGTTCGCCGACGACGACGACCCGCTGGACACCCCGGCGCGGCAATGGGGCGTGGCCACCGCTCACGAACGAATCATGTTGTGCGGCTCGGGCGCCCGGCGCGGCGGGGCGGTGTCGGGCATCGGCGGGCACAACGCCGCGATGGCGGTGCTGTCCTCCCTGTCCTCCCGGTGAGCGGGAAAACTAGCGGGCGTCGATGGTGACGTAGTCGCGCTCGGTGTAGCCGGTGTAGATCTGGCGTGGGCGGCCGATCTTGCTGTCGCCCTCGTCGTGCATCTCGCGCCAATGCGCGATCCAGCCGGGCAGGCGCCCCAGCGCGAACAGCACGGTGAACATCCGGGTTGGGAAGCCCAGCGCCCGGTAGATCAGGCCGGTGTAGAAGTCGACGTTGGGGTACAGCTTGCGCTCGATGAAGTACTCGTCGGTCAGCGCGGCCTCTTCGAGTTGCTTGGCGATGTCGAGCAGGTCGTCGTCGCCGCCGAGCTTGGCCAGGATCTTGTCGGCCTGTTCCTTGACGATGCGCGCCCGCGGGTCGTAGTTCTTGTACACCCGGTGACCGAAGCCCATCAGCTTCACCCCGGCCTCACGGTTCTTCACCTTGCGCACGAATTCGCTGACGTCGTCGTCGCTTTGGCGGATCTTCTCCAGCATCTCGAGCACCGCCTGGTTGGCCCCGCCGTGCAGCGGCCCCCACAGCGCGTTGATGCCGCCGGAGATGGAGGTGAACAGGTTGGCCTGGGAGGACCCCACCAGCCGGACCGTCGACGTCGAGCAGTTCTGTTCGTGGTCGGCGTGCAGGATCAGCAGCATGTCCAGCGCGCGGACCACCTCGGGGTCGGCCTGGTACGGCTCGGCGGGCAGGCCGAACGTCATGCGCAGGAAGTTCTCCACCAGGCTCAGCTTGTTGTCCGGGTAGAGGAAGGGCTGGCCGACCGACTTCTTGTAGGCGTACGCGGCGATAGTCGGCAGCTTGGCCAGCAACCGGATCGTGGACAGCTCGACGTCCTCGGTGTCCATCGGGTCCAGCGAATCGGGGTAGTAGGCGGACAGCGCGTTGACGGCACTGGACAGTACCGGCATCGGGTGGGCGTTGCGGGGGAAGCCGTCGAAGAACCGCTTCAGGTCCTCGTGCAGCATGGTGTGCAGCTGGATCCGCTTGGTGAACTCGGCCAGCTGGTCCTTGTCCGGCAGCTCGCCGTAGATCAACAGGTAGCTCACCTCGAGGAAGGTCGACTTCTCGGCCAGTTGCTCGATCGGGTAGCCGCGGTAGCGCAGGATGCCGGCGTCGCCGTCGATGTAGGTGATCGCGCTCTTGCACGAGGCGGTGTTGACGAAGCCGTTGTCGAAGGTGGTGTAGCCGGTCTTGGACAACAGCGAACCCAGCGCGATGCCGTCGGCGCCCTCGGTGGCGCTGACGATCTCCAGGTCGGTTTCCCCGCCCGGGTACTTCAAAGTGGCGATGTCGTCGGTGTCGGCCACGAGAACCCCTTTGCGCTCTGGCTGATATGGCTGCCCTGACTAGGTGCTTACAGCTGAAGGTAGTCGTTATGGCGAGGAGGCGCCTGCCCGGGGTCGAGTCCGCTGGTCACGCAATCGATCAAGTGGCCCGGCGCGCTACGGCTGCAGACGCTCCACCCGGTTGCCGGTGACCCGGATGCGGTTGTGCAACCGGTTTTCCCGCCCCTGCCAGAACTCCACCACGTCGGCGGCGATGAGGTAGCCGCCCCAGCCCGGCGGCACCGGCACCCGCTCGTGGTCGGCGAAGCGGGCCGTCACCCGCGCCAGCTGCTCCAGCAGGGCCGCGCGGGAGGCGATCGGCCGGGACTGCTGCGACGCCCAGGCGCCCAGCTGCGACCCGCGCGGTCGCTTGGACCAGTAGTCCTCGGTGACCTGGGCCGTGACTTTGCTCACCGGCCCGCGCAGGTGGACCTGCCGGCCCAGCTGGTACCAGGGGAACGTCACCGCGGCGTACGGCGTCGCCGCCAGATCGTCGGCCTTGGCCGAGTCATAGTTGGTGAAAAAAGTGATTCCCGTCTCGTCCAGGCTCTTGCACAGCACCGTTCGGCTGGCCGGCCTGCCGTCGGGGGTGACGGTGGCCAGCACCATCGCGTTGGGCTCGGCCACCCCGGCGCGCTCGGCGTCGTCGATCCACTTGCGCAACAACGCAACCCAGCCGTCGTCGAGCCAGTCGACGTCCAGATCCGGGCTGCCGTCCTTTTCCACCGATCCGTATTCCACACGCATTCTCTGCAGGTGCTCGTCTGCTGGTCCCGGCACCGCGCCAACGCTACCGGCGCTTGCTACCGGCCGGTAGCGTCCGCCCCAGGGCGGGGTGCGAGAATTTTCCCATGACTGTTGTCCCCGAGAACTTTGTCCCCGGCCTGGAAGGCGTGGTCGCCTTCACCACCGAAATCGCCGAACCGGATAAAGACGGCGGCGCGCTGCGCTACCGCGGTGTCGACATCGAAGACCTGGTGAGCCAGCAGGTCACGTTCGGCGACGTGTGGGCGCTGCTGGTCGACGGCAAGTTCGGCCACGGGCTGCCGCCCGCCGAGCCGTTCCCGCTGCCGATCCACACCGGCGACGTGCGCGTCGACGTGCAGGCCGGGCTGGCCATGCTGGCCCCGATCTGGGGCTACAAGCCGCTGCTGGACACCGACGACGCCACCGCCCGCGACCAGCTGGCCCGGGCCTCGGTGATGGCGCTGTCCTACGTCGCGCAGTCCGCGCGCGGCATCTATCAGCCCGCGGTGCCGCAGCGGGTCATCGACGAATGCGAAACCGTCACTGCACGTTTCATGACGCGGTGGCAGGGCGAGCCGGACCCGCGGCACATCGAGGCGATCGACGCCTACTGGGTGTCGGCCGCCGAGCACGGCATGAACGCCTCGACGTTCACCGCGCGGGTGATCGCCTCCACCGGCGCCGACGTGGCGGCCGCGTTGTCCGGGGCGATCGGGGCGATGAGCGGACCGCTGCACGGCGGGGCGCCGGCGCGGGTGCTGCCGATGATCGAGGAGGTCGAGCGCACCGGCGACGCCCGAGGGCTGGTCAAGAAGATCCTGGACAGCGGCGACAAGCTGATGGGCTTCGGGCACCGGGTCTACCGCGCCGAGGATCCCCGCGCGCGGGTGCTGCGCGCCACCGCCGAGCGGCTCGGCGCGCCGCGGCACGAGGTCGCCGTCGCGCTGGAGCAGGCCGCCCTGGCCGAACTGCGCGAGCGCCGTCCGGACCGGGCCATCGAGACCAACGTCGAGTTCTGGGCGGCGGTCATCCTGGACTTCGCCCGGGTGCCGGCCAACATGATGCCGGCGATGTTCACCTGTGGCCGCACCGCGGGGTGGTGCGCCCACATTCTCGAGCAGAAGCGGCTCGGCAAGCTGGTCCGCCCGTCGGCGATCTACGTGGGCCCCGGCCCGCGCAGCCCGGAATCCGTCGAGGGTTGGGACCGCAGCCTCACCAACGCCTGAGGCCCGGTTGTCGGTACCCGGCGATCTAATGATTGCCGTCGCGATGAGTTTGCGTCACCGACGCAGTCATAAGTCGTGAGCCTGCCCGCACCGGGCAGGTCTGGAACCGACAGCAAGGAGTGCCAGCATGGCGATCAACATCGAGCCCGCACTGTCCCCGCACCTGGTGGTCGACAACGCGGCCGCGGCAATCGACTTCTACGTCAAGGCTTTTGGTGCCGAGGAGCTGGGGCGCCTGCCGCGTCCCGACGGCAAACTGGCGCACGCCGCAGTGCGCATCAACGGCTTCATGGTGATGCTCAACGACGACTTCCCGGAAGTGTGCGGCGGCAAGTCGATGACGCCGACGTCGTTGGGCGGCACCCCGGTGACCATCCACCTGACCGTGCCCGACGTCGACGCGAGCTTTCAGCGGGCGGTCGATGCCGGCGCCACCGTGGTGGTGCCGTTGGAGGACCAGTTCTGGGGCGACCGCTACGGCATGGTCGCCGACCCGTTCGGCCACCACTGGTCCCTGGGGCAGCCGGTGCGCGAGGTCAGCCCGGAGGAGATGGCGGCGGCGATGGCGGCGATGGCCGCTGAGCAGGGCGCCGGGCAGGCCTAGCCGCGCCCGGACGGCACCAACCGGGCCAGGAGCCGGCGTCGCGGCGGCGGCGCCGGCTCTGCGGCGGCCGCGGCGGCCAGCATGTCGCCGATGTCGGTGAACTTGTTGCGCGGTCGGCCGTCCGCGCTGCCGCGCGCGATTTCGGCGGCGTCGATGGCCCGCCACCCCGCCGCGTCGATCGCGTCGGGCCGGCGGGCGCGCACCAGGGCGGTCAGCGCCTCGGGTTTGGCCGCCGGGTCGGCCAGCTCGCCGGCGTTGAAATCGGCCACCAGGGCCTGCACGGTCTGCAGCGAGCAGGACTTGTTGGTGCCGATGAACCCGCTGGGTCCCCGCTTGATCCAGCCGGCGACGTAGGCGCCGGGCACCGGTCGTCCCGAGGCGGGGTCGACGACGCGGCCGCCGTCGTTGGGCACCACCGCCGCCGCCTCGTCGTAGGGCAGGTCGCGAATCGGCTTGCCGCGGTAGCCGATCGACGTCAGCACCAAACCCGTTGGCAGGCACCGTGTCTCGTCGGTGCCGGTGAGAGTGAACTGCACACCGGTGACGCGTTGCTCGCCGAGGATCCGGTCGGGGGTGAGCCGATACGCCAGCCTGATTCTCGGACGCTCGCTGGGCGCCGCAGCGTCGCCGAGCGTGCTCAAAACCTCCAGCTTGGCCTTGGTCAGGGCATCCGAGGCGTTCGCCAGGTCGGCGGCGACCAGCTCGCGGTCGGCCGCGCTGAGCACCACCTCGCGGCTGCCGGTGAGCCCGATCAGTTCCGGCAGCGTGAACGCCGACTGGGCCGGCCCGCGCCGGGCGGCGATCACCACCTCGCGCACCGCCGAGCCGCGCAGCGCCGCCAACGCGTGGTCGGCGATATCGGTACGGGCCAGGTCATCGGGGTCCGCGGTGAGCACCCGGGCGACGTCGAGCGCGACGTTCCCGTTGCCGATGATCACCACCCGCTCGTGGCGCAGATCGACTGGCAGCGCGGTGAACTCGGGATGCCCGTTGATCCACGCCACCAGCTCGGTCGCGGTTCCGCTGCCCGCCAGCCCCATGCCCTCGATGTCGAGCCGGCGGTCGTCGGGCGCCCCCACCGCGTACAGCACGGCGTGATGATGGGCCAGCAGATCGGCGTGGCTGAGATGCTTGCCGACCTCGACGTTGAGGTAGAACCGGAAGCGGTCATGACCGGCGACCCGATCGAAGAGCCGGGTCACCTTCTTGGTGTTCTGGTGATCGGGCGCCACCCCGGCGCGCACCAGCCCATAGGGCGTCGGCAGCTTCTCGAAGACGTTGACGCGCACGCCGTCCTGGGTGAGCAGTTCGTCGGCGGCGTACATCGCCGCCGGGCCGGATCCGACGATGGCCACCGTCAGCGGCCGGCCGCGCGGCCGCACCGGGACGGCCGGGATCACCGGCGCCAGCTTGGACGTCGGCGGCAGTTTCTGGCCGGCCGGCCGTTTCGGGTAGAACGACGCGTTGATCTCGACGAAGGGCAGCTGTTTGTCGTCCAGCCGGTTGTCGGGGGCGATCGCACCGACGGGGCAGGCGCTGACGCAGGCGCCGCAGTCCACGCACGCCGCCGGGTCGATGTAGAGCATCTCCGAGGTGGCGAAGCCGGGCTCGTCGGGCGTGGGGTGAATGCAGTTCACCGGGCACGCGAAAACACAGGACCCGTCGTTACAGCACGACTGGGTAATAACGTGCGGCATAAAGGAACTCGCCGTGGTTAGGCGGCCGGCACGGCAGCCAGGTGCTGCCGCTGCGGTTCACTGCGGTAGCGCGACGGCTTGCCGTTGATCTTGCACAGCCGCCACATCAGCCGGGCCGAGCGGTTCTCCATCAGGCCGGTGTCGTGAGCCAGCATCCGGACGTCGGCGAACATGTCGCTCAACCACTTCCGCGACTCCGGAGACCGGAAAAAGAGCTCCTTTTTGACCTCACGGGGGATGTCGAACTCGCGCCAGAACTGCTTGGGCGGCACGGTGATCGCATTGCACAACAGCCGCATGGTCAGCGGGTAGTACAGCGAAACCCAGAACCGCTGCCGCTTGGTCAAGTGCGGCAACCGCTTACGCAGGAACTCGTGCGCGAACGAGATGTGCCGGGCTTCCTCGGCCACGTGAATGGCCATCACCCGCTCCATGATGGGGTGCAACGACTTGCCTTCTCGCAGAACGTTTTTCTGGGTGTGGTCGATCGGCTCCTCACCGGCGAGCACCCCGATGAAGAAGGCCACCGGCAACGGGCCGGCCACCAGCGGGATCAGCGGCGAGATCCACTTGAGCAGCCGCGGCATGCCCGGGACGTCGGCGCCGACGCGGTTGACCATCTCCTGGAACATCATCGTGTGGTTGCACTCTTCGACCGACTCGTGCAGGCAGTACCGGTATTCCGGCGACCCGTTGGGCACCCAGAAGGTGTAGTTCATCAGGCCGCGGATCAGGATGGACTCGAAGTGCAGCCCCACCTTGGCCACGTTGGCCTGCCGCCACATGCCGATCTTGATCTTGCGGTCTTCCGGCTGCGCCAGGTACCAGGGGTGGCGGCCCAGCGGGTCGGTCGCCGGCAGAATCCACCGCGGATCGTCCTCGGTGACCGCGAATTCCGGTGAATCCCAGTCGATGTCGGTGTACGGGTTGAAGTTTCGCCGCACCGACCCCTCGGACAGTGTGGCAAGCATGTTCACGTAGTCGGTGTCGTCGCGCACCTCCATGTTGCGGCGCCAACGCCGGACCATCCGCGTCCTAGCCATATCCAGGCCTCCTCAACGAGGTTTACATTTGGACGTGCTATGTCCAGACAGTACCGGAGGTACCGGATATTTCCTAGACCCCTCCCGGGCACTGTGACCTGACCAGTGGTCATTCTGAAGGTATGCCCTGGATCACAGCCGGCGAAACCCTCGCACCAGCCCGAACAGGCGTTTTGCCCCGCCCGGCCGCGCCGCCGGGCGGCCCGCCCCGCCGGCCCGCCGCGTCGGCTCACTACCCTGATGAGCATGGCTGACCAGCTCCAGATCCCCGCTGACATCAAACCCCGCGACGGCCGCTTCGGGTGCGGCCCGTCCAAGGTCCGGCCCGAGCAGCTGCAGGCGCTGAGCACGACCGCGGCGCCGCTGTTCGGAACCTCGCACCGGCAGGCGCCGGTGAAGAATCTGGTCGGCCGGCTCCGCTCGGGGCTTGCCGAGCTGTTTTCGCTGCCCGACGGCTACCAGGTCATCCTGGGCAACGGCGGCGCGACCGCGTTCTGGGACGCCGCGGCCTTCGGCTTGATCGACAAGCGCTCGCTGCACCTGTCCTACGGCGAATTCAGCTCCAAGTTCGCCGCCGCGGTCGCCAAGAACCCCTTCGTCGGCGATCCCGTCGTCATCAAGTCGGACGCGGGCAGCGCACCCGAACCGCAGAGCGATCCGTCGGTGGACCTGATCGCCTGGGCGCACAACGAGACGTCGACGGGCGTCGCGGTCCCGGTCCGCCGCCCCGCCGATTCCGGTGACGCGTTGGTCGCCATCGACGCCACGTCCGGCGCCGGCGGCCTGCCGGTCGACATCGGCGAGACCGACGCCTATTACTTCTCGCCGCAGAAGAACTTCGCCGGCGACGGCGGGCTGTGGCTGGCGCTCATGAGCCCGGCCGCGCTGGCCCGCGTCGAGTCCATCGCCGCGTCCGGCCGCTGGGTTCCCGACTTCTTGTCGCTGCCCATCGCGGTGGAGAACAGCCTGAAGGACCAGACCTACAACACCCCGGCGATCGGCACCCTGGCGTTGATGGCCGAGCAGGTCGACTGGATGCTGGGCAACGGCGGGCTGGACTGGGCCGTCAAGCGCACCGCCGACTCGGCCGGGCGGCTGTACTCCTGGGCCGAGGAGCGGGACTACACCACGCCGTTCGTCGCCGACCCGAAGCTGCGCTCGCAGGTGGTGGGCACCATCGACTTCGTCGACGACGTCGACGCCGCGGCCGTGGCGAAGATCCTGCGCGCCAACGGCGTCGTCGACACCGAGCCGTACCGCAAACTGGGCCGCAACCAGTTGCGGGTGGGGATGTTCCCGGCGGTCGACCCCGACGATGTCAGCGCCCTGACCCAGTGTGTGGACTGGGTCGTCGAGCGGCTGTAACCGGACAGCAATCAGCCCGCAACCACCCAGCGTGTCAGCACAGGTGACGGGCGGTTGCTGGACTAAAGTGCGCACCTGACGGGTCCGTCGCTGAGCTGCACGGAGCCTGCGAGGAGATAGCCATGCGGGAACTCAAAGTGGTTGGGCTCGATGCCGACAGCAAATATTTGATCTGCGAAAGTGATGACCCCGCAGAGCAGTTCAAGCTGCCCGCCGACGACCACCTGCGGGCCGTGTTGCGCCACGAAGCCGAGCCTCCCGAGCAGCCGCAGCTCGAGATCGAAGTGACGAACATGTTGAGCCCCAAAGAAATTCAGGCCAAGATCCGCGCCGGCGCCTCGGTGGAGCAGGTCGCGGCGGCATCGGGCTCGGACGTGTCACGGGTGCGCCGGTTCGCCCACCCGGTGCTGCTGGAGCGCTACCGGGCCGCCGAGCTGGCAACCGCCGCACATCCGATGCTGGCGGACGGTCCGGCGGTGCTGACCCTGCTGGAGACGGTCACCGCGGCCTTCGTGACCCGGGGGCTGCGCCACGACAAACTCAGCTGGGACGCGTGGCGCAACGAAGACAACCGCTGGACGGTGCAGCTGGCCTGGAAGGTCGGCCGCTCGGACAACGTCGCGCACTTCTGCTTCACCCCCGGCGCCCACGGCGGCACCGTCACCGCCATCGACGACGCGGCCACCGCCCTGATCGATCCCAACTTCGAGCTGCCGCTGCGGCCGCTGGCCCGGGTCGCCCACGTCGACTTCGACGAACCGGCCAAGCCGCCTACCGCCGAAGCGCCGGCCGCCGAACCCGCCGAACCGGAGGAAAAGCCGGTGCACACCCGCCGCGGCAAGCCGGTCATCCCGGCCTGGGAAGACGTGCTGCTCGGTGTGCGCTCCGGCGGTCAGCGCTAACCCGCGACCGCCAGCACCAGCAGCACCAGCCACGCGCCGGTCACGCCGACCCCGGCGCCCAGCACGAACCAGCGCAGCACCGGGGTGCGCCGCCACCCCCACAACGTCGGCGCCAGTCCCCCGGCGGCCACGATATTCAGGCCGACGGCCAGTAGCGGATGCACCCGGACCAGACCCAGGCTGAGCACCACGATCGCGACGCCGGTGACCGCCGCGACAAACGCGGTCACCGTCAAACCCGTTGCCCAGGGCACGGTCTCGTCCTTCATCAGCCGCAGCCTAGCCCGACTGTCCATCTCCGCCTCCGGCCGCCGCGCGGTGCACCTCCGCCGGGCGAGACCGCTCGTAGAACGCCAGCGCGGCCGCCGTCGCGACGTTGAGCGAGTCGGTGCCCCGCGACATCGGGATGCGCACCCGCACATCGCTCAACCGCAGCGCGGCCGGCGTCAGCCCCGGGCCCTCGGCACCCACCAACACCGCCACGCGGTCGTCGCGAGCCGCCGTCATCGCCTCGGCCAAGCCGCACGCGGAACCCTGCGGCGTCATCGCCAGCAGCCGAAACCCCTTCTCCTTCAACGTCTTCAGCTCGGCGGGCCAGTCGGTTGCGCGGGCGTACGGCACCAGCAGCGCATGACCCATCGACACCCGGACGGCGCGGCGGTACAACGGGTCGGCGCAGCCGCTGCCGAAGATCACCGCGTCGACGCCCAGCCCCGCCGCGTTGCGGAAGATCGCGCCCAGGTTCTCGTGATCGTTGACCCCCTCGAGCACCGCGACGGTGCGGCTGCCGGCCAGCAGCTCGGCGACGCCGGGCTCCGGCACCCGCCGGGCGGCCGCCAGCACCCCGCGGTTGAGGTGAAAGCCGACCACCCGCGCCATCACGTCGGCCGACGTTCGGTAGTACGGCACCGGGACGCCGGCCAGGTCGTCGCGCAGCTCGGCGAGCCGGCGCTCGGTCCCCAGCAGGGCGTGCGGGCGGAACCGGGACGCCAGCATGCGCTGCACCACCAGCACGCCTTCGGCGATCACCAGCCCCTTGCCCGACGGCAGATCGGGACGCCGATCGACACTGTTCAGGTCGCGGAAGTCGTCGAGCCTCGGGTCGTCGGGGTCGTCAACGTCGCGAACGTCCAGCGCATCGGTGTTCACGGGCCTTCGTCGACCAGGGCCAGCATCAGATCGGCCGCGTGGCGCAGGGTTTCGCGCTCGTCGTCGTCCAGCGTGGACAGCCGCTTGGCCAACCACTCCTGACGGGCGCGCCGGTTGGCCTTGACCAATTCGGCCCCGGCCTCGGAGACCGAGACCAGCACCTGCCGGCCGTCGACGGGATGCGGGGTGCGGTCCACCAGGCCCATCTCGGCCAGCGAGGCGATCACCCGGGTCATCGACGGGGGCCGGACGCGTTCGCGGACCGCCAGCGCCCCGGGCGTCATCGGGCCCTCGTTGGCCAGCATCGCCAGCGCCGACAGTTGGGACAGCGACACCGGCGACGAGGGGTTGCGGAATCGCAGTTGGCGGGCCAGCCGCATGACAGCCAGTGACAGGTCGCTGGCCAGCCGGGCATCGCTGTCAGGCATGGCGCGAGGTTACACGCAAGCCTGAGAAACCGGGACACGAACCGGTGAACGACGGGTGTTGACGCCCCCGGCCGAACCGCCCGCCGTTTCATCGAAACGCTTACCCGCCCGCGTATCCCGCTGCGCTCAGCGGTTTTCGATCGCCCGTCGGGCGCAACCGGGCCGCCACCGACGAGCGGCGGCGGCGGGTTATGTTAATCGCGATGTCCACCGAATCCGGCCCGAACCGCACCGCGCCGCCGCTGCCGGCGGCGCTGCTGCGGGTGTGGCCGTTCATCGCGGTCGGTGCGCTGGGTTGGCTGGCCGCGGTGGGCGCCGCCTTCCTGGTGCCGGGCCTGCACTGCTGGCGCCCGGTGACACTGGCCGGCCTGGGCGTGGGCCTGCTGGGCACCAGCATCTTTCTGCTGCAGTTGGGCGCCGCCCGGCGCGGTGCCCGCGGCGCCCAAACCGGCCTGGAGAATTTTCTCGAGCACGACTAGTTCGCCGACCCGTTGGAGGAGCGATGGTAGCCCCGCTGTTGCGAGCGCAGATCGACATCGACGCCCCGGTTGCCACGGTGTGGGAATTGGTTTCCGATCTGCGCCGCATGCCGCAGTGGAGCCCGCAGTGCCGGTGGATGAAACCGCTGGGCCCGGTGCGTCAGGGCACCCGCACCATCAACCTCAATCGGCGCAACCGGTTGTTCTGGCCGACCACCTGCACGGTGGTGGAGATCATCCCCGACCGCAAACTCGCGTTCCGGGTGGACACCAACAACACGATCTGGAGCTACGAGCTCGAACCCACCGACACCGGCACCCGGCTGATCGAGAGCCGGCACGCCGAGAACGGCGTCACCGCGTTCTCCAACCTGTCGGTCAAGGCGTTCCTCGGCGGCACCGACAACTTCGAACGCGAATTGCTCGACGGCATGAACGCCTCGTTGGCGCGCATCAAGGCCGCCGCCGAGAACACGGACCGGCGCTAGTCCGGCGTCTCGGTCTCGGGCTCCGGCTCGGCTTGCGTCTCCGGCTCGACTTGCATCTCGGGCTCGGCTTGCGACGTCTCGGGCGGCGGCGTCGGCTCGACCGGTGTCTGCGTCACGTCGAGCAGGCCGTCGTCGTAGGGCTCGTAGGCGGGCGAGCCGGTGCCCGCCGGGGCGGGGGTGTCCGAGTGCGCGCCGCAGCCGTAGTGCATGTCGACGACGTGCCCGTCGGCCGACAGCTCGTTGCCGCACACCCCGAACATCCTGCCCAGGGATCCCGACAGCGGCAGGAAGAACCCGCAGTCGCGGCACACCCGCTTGGTCGATCGGGCCATCGGCGAGTCGGGGCCGTATGCGCCGGTGTGCCAGCGTTCGGCGGCCTCGGCGCGGCCCTCGGCGCTCATCACCCAGCGCCGGCCCAGCCCGATCTCGGCGGCGGTCTCGTCGACCTGCGGGTCGCCGCTGGCGGTGTAGCCGGGCACCAGCCGCGGGTCGTTGGCGGCGGGAGCCAGCAGGTCGCCCGGGCTGAGATCGCCGGGCCGCACCCGCTGTTCCCACGGCACCCACTCCGGCGCCAGCAATGCCGTCGGGCCCGGCACCAACACCACTTCGCTGATGGTGGCGTGGTCGGCGCCGGGATAGGCGGCCACCACGACCGCCCACTGCCAGCCCTGGTAGCCGGGCAGGTGCGCCAGGAACCGGTGCGTGGCGGCGTACGGGTCTTCGTAGCCGACGCCCAGATAGTCGCCGACCGTCTCCGCCCCGCTGAACTCCACGACGGCGGCCCTGGCCTGGTCGGCAGCGCCGGTGAGCACCGCCGCCAACCCTTCGGGCCACTCGCCCGCGGTCGCCATCGAGGACTCCTCGAGAGGTGTGGTCACGCTGTCTTGTGTCTGCATCGCGGTTCCAATACTAGGTTGACGAGCCACGCCCCGTTACCTGCAGACGCTCGGAGTCGGCATAGGGGAGAATCGGGGCGTGTCTGGACGGCGGCAAGGCGATCCGGGCCGGGTGGCCGCCAAGCCGGGCCGCCGGCCCGGCAACAACGCTGCCGCACCCCATCCCGGCGCGGCCAATTACCCGGCCGGCGACACCGGCGACCGCCGGACGCGCCGCCCGCCGCCGATGCCCAGCGCCAACCGCTATCTACCGCCGCTGGGCCACCAGCCGCAGCCGGACCGCGGCGCCGGCGCCCCGCCGCGGGGACCGGTCGCCGGCGAGCGGATCACCGTCACCCGCGCCGCGGCGCTGCGCAGCCGCGAGATGGGTTCGCGGATGTACTGGATGGTGCAGCGCGCCGCGACCGCCGACGGCGCCGACAAGTCCGGCCTGACGGCGCTGACCTGGCCGGTGGTGGCCAACTTCGCGGTGGACGCCGCGATGGCCGTGGCGTTGGCGAACACGTTGTTCTTCGCCGCGGCGACCGGGGAGAGCAAGGGCCGGGTGGCGCTGTATCTGTTGATCACCATCGCGCCGTTCGCGGTGATCGCCCCGCTCATCGGTCCGGCGCTGGATCGGCTGCAGCACGGCCGCCGCGTCGCGTTGGCCGCCTCGTTCGTCCTGCGGACCGCCTTGGCGGCGGTGCTGATCATTAACTACGACGGCGCCAGCGGCAGTTACCCGTCGATGGTGCTGTATCCGTGCGCGCTGGCCATGATGGTGTTGTCGAAATCGTTCTCCGTGCTGCGCAGCGCGGTGACGCCCCGGGTGATGCCGCCGAGCATCGACCTGGTGCGGGTCAACTCGCGGCTGACCATGTTCGGTCTGCTGGGCGGCACCATCGTCGGCGGCGCCATCGCCGGAGGTGTGGAATTCGTCTGCACCCATCTGTTCAAGCTGCCCGGCGCCCTGTTCGTCGTCGTGGCCGTCACCGTGGCGGGGGCGTCGCTGTCCATGCGGATCCCGCGCTGGGTCGAGGTGACCGCGGGCGAGGTGCCCGCCACCCTGAGCTACCGCCGCGACAGCGAGCCGCTGCGCCGACGCTGGCCCGAGGAAGTCAAGAACGTCCCCAAAAAGGCCACCGCCACGCTGCGACAACCGTTGGGCCGCAACATCATCACCTCGCTGTGGGGAAATTGCACCATCAAGGTGATGGTCGGCTTTCTGTTCCTGTATCCCGCGTTCGTGGCCAAGGCGCATCAGGCCAACGGCTGGGCCCAGCTCGCCATGCTCGGGATGATCGGCGCCGCGGCCGGCGTCGGCAACTTCGTCGGCAACTTCACCAGCGCGCGACTCAAACTGGGCCGGCCCGCCGTGCTGGTGGTGCGCTGCACGGTGGCGGTCACCGCCGTCGCGCTGGCCGCCTCGGTGGCCGGCAACCTGATGCTGGCCGTGATCGCCACCCTGGTCACGTCGGGGGCCAGCGCCATCGCGAAGGCCTCCCTGGACGCGGCGCTGCAGGACGACCTGCCCGAGGAATCCCGCGCCTCGGGGTTCGGCCGCTCGGAGTCCACGCTGCAGTTGGCCTGGGTCCTCGGCGGCGCGCTGGGCGTGCTGGTGTACACCGAATTGTGGGTCGGGTTCACCGCGGTCACCGCCCTGCTCATCCTGGGCTTGGCGCAGACGCTGGTCAGCTTCCGCGGCAACTCGCTGATTCCCGGCCTGGGAGGTAACAGACCCATCATGGTCGAGCAGGAGGGCGCCCGCCGCGGCGTCGGCAGCCCGGCGGTGGTCGCCGAGTGAAGCCCAAGACCCGGCGGGGCGTGGCCGTGCTGCTCGCCTGCCTGATGATCGTGCTCTGCGCCGGGGCCGGCGTCGGCACCTGGCTGCTGGTCGGCCGCGGCGGCCCGCAACGCCCCGAGATCAGCGCGTACTCGCACGGCCACCTGACCCGGGTCGGGCCCTACCTGTACTGCAACGTTCTCAACCTCGAAGACTGCGAGACACCGCAGAGCCAGGGCGAATTGCCGGTCAGCGAGCGCTACCCGATTCAGCTCTCGGTGCCCGACGCCATCGCGCGCGCCCCCTGGCGGCTGCTGCAGGTGTACGAGGATCCCAGCAACACGACCAGCACCATCTACCGCCCGGGCACCCGGTTCGCGGTGACCATCCCGTCGGTCGACCCGCATCGCGGGCGGCTGGCCGGGATCGTGGTGCAGCTGCTGACGTTGGCGATGGACCCCGCAGGCGAGGTGCGCGACGTCCCGCACGCGGAATGGTCTGTGCGCCTGACCTTTTAGCCCTTCTGGCGTCCAACGTCGAGTTGTTGCGCCGACACGCCGCGGTTTCCCGCCACAACTCGACGTTCGGCGGGACGTGTCGGTGCCCACCGGCACCGTGTCCCCCACAAACCCAGATCGAAGTACGCAAGGAATGGGGCGCGGTGCTGGCGCGCATCGACATGGGATGGGAGGAATGGAAGGTCGGCGTGGAATTCGACGGCGCCCAGCATTGGACGGACCCCGCGCAGCGGACCCGCGACATCGACCGGTTGGCCGAACTCGAGGCGCGTGGTTGGACGATCGTCCGGGTGAGCGCCGACATGCTGCGATACCGCCCGTACGACATCCTGTCGCGCACCCGCAACGCCCTGCGCGCATCGGGGTGCCCGCTTCGATCGCCCAACGTGGACTTGTTGGGCACAACCCAGCCGATTTCGCCCAACAAGTCGACGTTCGGCGGCAAGAGTCGCCCCTAGGCGCCGTGGCCGGCGGGCACCCGCTCCGCTTCGACCGGCGGGCCCGGCGGCGTGCCGTCGCCGAACGGCCTGCCGCCCAACGCTTCTCGCCCATGCGGTGTCAGCCAGCCGGCGAGGTCGGGCCCCTTCGGCACGATCCCGGTGGGGTTGATGTCGGAGTGGACGATGTAGTAGTGCTGCTTGATCTGGACGAAGTCGACGGTGTCGCCGAAGCCCGGCGTCTGGAACAGGTCCCGGGCATAGGCCCACAACACCGGCATCTCGCTCAGCTTGCTGCGGTTGCATTTGAAGTGGCCGTGGTAGACGGCGTCGAACCGGGCCAGGGTGGTGAACAGCCGCACGTCGGCCTCGGTGATGGTGTCGCCCACCAGGTATCGCCGATCGGCCAGCCGATCGCTCACCCAGTCCAGCGCGGTGAACAGCCGGTCGTAGGCCGCCTCGTAGGCCTGCTGCGAACCGGCGAAGCCGCACCGGTACACACCGTTGTTGATTTCGGTGTACACCCGCTTGTTCACCTCATCGATCTCGGCGCGCAGCCGCTCGGGGTACAGCTCGGGCGCACCGTCGCGGTGGTATGCGGTCCACTCCGTCGACAGATCCAGCGTCATCTGCGCGAAGTCGTTGGTCACCACCGCCCCGGTCCCGACGTCCACGATGGCGGGCACCGTGATGCCCTTGGGGTAGCCGGGGAACCGCTTGAAGTAGGCGTCCTGCAGCCGGGGAATCTTGAGGACCGGGTCGACGCCGCCGGGATCGAGATCGAACGTCCAGCTGCGCTCGTCGTGGGTGGGGCCGCAAAAGCCAATGGACAGAACGCTTTCCAGGCCCAGCAGCCGGCGCACGATGATCGCCCGGTTGGCCCACGGGCAGGCGCGCGCCACGACCAGCCGATAGCGGCCGGGCTCGACCGGGTAGCCGTCGCGGCCGTCGGCGGTGATGCGGGTGGTGATGTAGTCGGTGTCGCGGGTGAACTCCCCCGACCCGGCGACGTAGCTGGCCATACCTCCAATACTGCCCGAACGCCCGATGTCCACCCGAGCGACGCGAATCAGATCGTCAGAAACCGCCGCGCCAGATTGACCTCGGTCGACGGGCCCTCTTCCCAATGGGCGATCCACGGCCCGGAGCCTTCCGACTGGTCGATGATGCCGTCCTCGAGCCAGGTGTAGCGGCCTCGCTGCAGGTTGCGGGTCAGCGCGACATCACCGGTGTCGGTGTTGTCCCACAACGCCTGGAACAGCGCTTCCACCCGCAGGGTCGCCTGCGCGCAGAACGCCTCGGCCAGCTCGTAGGCCTGCTGACCGAGCACCGGATCGGCGTTGCGTTGCGCCTCGGCGCGCACGCAGGCCGCCGACATCGCGAACAGCTCGGCGCCGATGTCGACCACCCGCCCGAGAAAGCCCTGCCGCTGCTCGAGCTTGGCTTGCCAGCGGGCCATGCCGTAGAAGGTGTTGCGCGCCAGCTTGCGGCTGGATCGTTCGATGAACCGCAGGTGGCGGGCCAACGCCCCGAACTCGTGGTAGGCCCGCGGACGCTGACCTTCACCGAAAACCAGCTGCGGCAACCACTTTGCGTAGAACCCGCTCGCCCCGACCGCGGCGGCGGCCTTCTCCCGCAGACCGGCGTCCGGCTTGGCCAGGTCACCCGCCGCGGCGAGGTGCGCGTCGACCGCCTCGCGGGCGATGAGCAGCCGCATGATCTCACTGGCGCCCTCGAAGATGCGGTTGATCCGCAGATCGCGCAGCACCTGCTCGACGGCTACCGCCCGTTCGCCGCGCGCGGCCAACGACTCGGCGGTCTCATAGCCCCGCCCGCCGCGGATCTGCATCACCTCGTCGGCGATGACACAGGCCATCTCGCTGGACCACAACTTGGCCAGGGCCGCCTCGATCCGGATGTCGTTGCGTCCTTCGTCGGCCATCTGGGCGGACAGCTCCAGCACCGCGTCCAGCGCGTAGACGGTCGCGGCGATGAACGACAGCTTGCGGGCCACCGCCTCGTGCTCGGCCAGCGGCTTGCCCCACTGCACCCGCTCGCCGGACCATTCGCGCGCGATCTTGAGCGCCCACTTCGCCGACCCGGTGGCGCTCGCGGGAATCGACAGCCGCCCGGCGTTGAGGGTGGTCAGCGCGATCTTCAGGCCGTCACCCTCGCGGCCGACCAGATTCTCGCTGGGCACCCGAACCCGGTGCAGCCGGGTCACGCCGTTCTCGATGCCGCGCAACCCCATGAACTTGTTGCGCCGCTCCACGGTGATGCCCGGGGAATCGGCCTCCACCACGAAGGCGCTGATCCCGCCGCGGTGTCCCTCGGACTTGGGCACCCGCGCCATCACCACCAGCAGCTCGGCGACCACACCGTTGGTGGTCCACAGTTTCACGCCGTTGAGTTCGTAGGCCTTGCCGTCGTCGACCGGGGTGGCCGTCGACGCCAGCCGCGCCGGGTCGGAGCCCACGTCCGGTTCGGTGAGCAGGAACGCCGAGATGGCCCCCGCGGCGCAGCGCGGCAGGAATTTACGCTTCTGCTCGGGCGTCCCGGCGAGCTTGAGCGGCTCGGGCACTCCGATCGACTGATGCGCCGAAAGCAACGCGCCGAGGCTGGGATGAACCGACGAAATCATCATCAGCGCCCGGTTGTAGGCGACCTGGGACATGTTCAGCCCGCCGAATTCGGACGGAATTTTCATGCCGAAACAACCCAGGTCGGCCAGGCCCCGCACATACTCGGCGGGAATTTCGGCGTCGCGTTCGATCACGCTGCCGTCGACCGTGTCCAGAAATTTCCGCAACTGGTCGAGGAACGCGCGGGTGCGGGCCTCGTCGGCGTCCGAGGGTTGGGGGAACGGGTGGATCAGCTCCAACGGAAAGCGACCCAAAAACAGTTCCTTCGCGAAGGACGGTTTGTCCCAACCGGTCTCGCGCGACTCCTCGGCGAGCGCTCTCGCCTGCTCCTCGGTGACCTGCGTTTGCTGTGCCATCGCAGCCTCCCTGCTCGCCGGCCGTCAATGGGGTGTGAGTACCCCGTGCGCGGCCCGCCACCACGGTCAACTGCAAACAGGCGCTGACAAACGATGTGTCAGGCGTCCAGCTCGCGGGCCACCGCCCTGACCACCTCGGAGACCCGGCGCGCGGTCTTGCGGTCGGGGTAGCGGCCCTTGCGCAGCTCGGGTTGGACGGTGCTTTCCAGCAGCGTGATCATGTCCTCGACCATGCCGTGCAGCTCGTCGGGGCTGTGCTTGTGTTCGGCAGGCCCCTCGCGCCGCGCCTTGGTCAGGCTCGGCGGCGGCTCAATCAGCTTGAGGCTCAACGCTTGCGGTCCGCGGCGGCCGGAGGCGATGCCGAATTCCACGCGCTGGCCCGCTTTGAGCCCCTCGACGCCAGCGGGCAACGCCGACGAGCGGACGTACACGTCTTCGCCGTCCTCCTGGGACAGGAAGCCGAAGCCCTTGTCAGCGTCGTACCACTTAACCTTGCCGGTCGGCACTGGTCTCACCTGCTTGTCTGACGAATCAATGAAATAGGCAACACAATAAGCGTCCCGCCTGCGCAGGACGCCGTATTAAGAGTCTGATCCTACTCGGGTGCGCGCCTCGCGAGCACCCCCGTTATTCGTCACTCGGTACGCTTGGTAATACCGCGGAGGAGATATGCGCCTGATTCTCAATGTCATCTGGCTGGTGTTCGGCGGGCTGTGGATGGCCGTCGGATACCTGGCGGCGGCGCTCGTCTGCTTCCTGCTCATCATCACCATCCCGTTCGGCTTCGCGTCGCTGCGCATCGCGTCCTACGCGCTGTGGCCGTTCGGCCGCACCATCGTCGACAAGCCGACTGCCGGCTCCGGCGCCCTGATCGGAAACGTCATCTGGGTGGTGCTGTTCGGCGTGTGGCTGGCGATTGGCCATATCCTCAGCGCGGCCGCGATGGCGCTGACGATCGTCGGCATCCCGCTCGCACTGGCCAACCTGAAACTGATTCCGGTGTCGCTGATGCCGCTGGGCAAGCAGATCGTCCCGGTCGGCTCACCGGTTCCGCACGCTCCGCCGGTGGCCGCATGACGCTGACCGCGCTGGGTCTGCCGACCATGCCGAGCCGCTTCGACGGCCCGGCCGCCGACGGCGCGCTTGCCGCGCCGGCGCCGTCGAGCGGCCCGCTGCGCGACACCTATGGGCGCGTCGCCACCGATCTGCGGATCTCGCTGACCGATCGCTGCAACCTGCGGTGCAGTTACTGCATGCCCGCCGAGGGCCTCGACTGGCTGCCCGGCGAACAGCTGCTGACCTCCGACGAGCTGACCAGGCTGATGCGCATCGCGGTCACCCGGTTGGGGGTCACCAGCGTGCGGTTCACCGGCGGCGAGCCGCTGTTGGCCCGCCATCTCGAAGAGGCGGTGGCCGCGGCGGCCGCACTGCGGCCCCGCCCGGAGATCTCGCTGACCACCAATGGCGTGGGACTGGCCCGCCGGGCCGCCGGGCTGGCCCGCGCCGGACTGGACCGCGTCAACATCTCGCTGGACAGCGTGGACCGGGAACATTTTGCGGCCATCACCCGCCGCGACCGGCTCGCCGACGTGCTGGCCGGCTTGGCCGCCGCCAAAGAAGCGGGTCTGACGCCGGTGAAGGTGAACGCGGTGCTCGACCCCGCCACCGGACGCGAGGACGTCGTGCAGTTGTTGCGGTACTGCCTCGAATACGGCTACCAGCTGCGCGTCATCGAACAGATGCCGCTGGACGCGGGGCACCAATGGCGGCGGGACGCCGCGCTGAGTGCCGACGCGGTGCTGGCGGTGCTGCGCAAGCATTTTCGGCTGCGTCCCGACCCCGCACCGCGCGGATCGGCTCCGGCCCAGCTGTGGCTGGTCGACACCGGCCCGGGAACGCCCGGCGGGAAATTCGGTGTCATCGCGTCGGTCTCGCACGCGTTCTGCTCGACCTGCGACCGCACCCGGTTGACGGCCGACGGGCAGATCCGCAGCTGCCTGTTCTCGACGCGGGAGACGGACCTGCGCGGGCTGCTGCGCGGCGGCGCAGCCGACGACGCCGTCGAGGCGGCGTGGCGCGCCGCGATGTGGGCCAAGCCCGCCGGTCACGGCATCAACGACCCGAACTTCATCCAGCCCGACCGCCCGATGAGCGCGATCGGTGGCTAGCCCGATGGGACGCGCCCCGGTCCAGGCCAACGGCATCTCGGTGACGGTGCGCTACTTCGCGGCCGCCCGGGCGGCGGCGGGCGCCGAGTCGGAGACGGTGGTGGTGCGGCCCGGCACCACGGTGGGCGAGCTGGTCGAGCGGCTCGCGGTGCGCGGATCCCGCCTGGCCGAGGTGTTGAGCCGCTGCTCCTACCTGTGTGACGGGATCGCGGTCCGCGACGAGACCCAGTCGTTGCGGTCCGGTGACACGATCGACGTTTTGCCGCCGTTCTCCGGCGGCTGAAACTGTGAAATATCTCACGTCACGGAATGATAACGGCGCGATCACGCGCCGGTCTCGCCCGTTCTGAGCTGCGCAAACGCTTTGTGTTCCTGCGGTTTTCGCAGATGGCTGCGAGGGAAACGCCGGGTTTCGCCAGACGTGACGAGACCAACAGAAACCGTTAACGTCTCCGAAGGCTCGCCAGCCATCCCGATTGGCGGACCTCCCCTCCCTATCGCGCCGAGCTCCATCCAATAGGCGGGGGCAACCGAACCACATGGATGGAGACGGGGGACCCACCGGTCCACCGTGATCGGACTGGAGCCGCCCGCGGCTCCTAGGGGTGAAGCCGACGTCGTCGCTTCGACGACCACGCCGGCCGGGTGGCCTCTCCAACCCGAACCCGACAGCTGACCTCGCAGGCGCGTGACGAGAGAGGAATACATCGGCGCGTATGAGTGGACGTCACCGTAAGCCCACCACTTCCAGTGTCAGCGTCGCCAAGATCGCCGTTACCGGCGCAGTGCTTGGTGGCGGCGCCATCGCCATGGCCGGCCAGGCGGCCGCGGCCACCGACGGCGAATGGGATCAGGTAGCCCGCTGCGAGTCCGGCGGCAACTGGGGCATCAACACCGGCAACGGCTACCACGGCGGTGTGCAGTTCAGCGCGAGCACCTGGGCCGCGCACGGCGGCGGCGAGTACGCGCCGTCGGCCGAGCTGGCCACCCGGGAGCAACAGATCGCGGTCGCCGAGCGGGTGCTGGCCACCCAGGGCCGCGGCGCGTGGCCGGTGTGCGGGGGGCCGCTGTCCGGCCCGACCCCGCGCGACGTACCCGCCCCGGCCGGTCTGGACGCACCCGGTGTCAACGGCGTCCGCAGGCCCGCCGCGGACGCGCCCCGCCGGCCCGGTGCAGCTCGCCTCCTTCGACCGGCGGCACCTCCGGACGCGCCGGCGCCCGACGCACCGCCGCCGGCTCCCGCCGACCTACCGCCCGCGCCCGCCGACCTGCCGCCCGCGCCCCCGGCCGACGCCACACCACCCGCACCGCCGGCGGACGCACCGGCCCCGGACGGCGACTTCCACGGTTTCGTGCCGGCCGGCATGCCCGACCACGTCTCGGAAGCCGGTTACACCCAGCGTCTGTGGGAAGCGATTCGCGCCCAAGACGTTCAGGGCAACGACGCGCTCGACGCCCTGGTGCAGCCCGCACCCAGCGCCTGACGCGCTAACCCCACCGGGATTCCCCACACGCCCCGAAAACCCTCCTGTCGGGGCGTGTTGGGCACGGCGCATCCAGGTCTCAGGCCGAGCCCACCCATTCGTCGGTGCCGTCGGCGAAGAACTGGTGCTTCCACACCGGCAATCGCGCCTTGACGGTGTCCACCAGCTGTGCGCAGGTGTCGAATGCGGCCTGCCGGTGGTCGGCGGCCACGGCGGCCACCAGCGCCGCCTCGCCGATGCTGAGCACACCGATCCGATGGCTGGCGGCGACGGCCCGCACCCCGCTGGACCGCTGCGCCACCTCGGCCACCACCTCGGCCATGACCTCGCCGGCGCTCGGATGCGCGGAGTACTCCAGCCGAACCACCCGCCGCCCGCCGTCGTGGTCGCGGATCATCCCGACGAACCCGACGACCGCCCCGGCCGACTGATGGCCGACCAGTTCCTCGTGCTCGGCCAGCACGATCGGGTGCTCGGTCACGACGGCGCGGACGACGAGCGTCATCGCGGGTGATCTTTACCGGCGAGCTGGTCGAGGGCGTGGTCGAGCACACCGGCGAGCACGCCCAGGCCGTCGCGCACCCCGCCCGGCGAACCCGGCAGGTTGACGATCAGGGTCTGCCCGGCCACCCCGCACACACCGCGGGACAACACCGACGTCGGCACCTTCGGCAGACCCGATTGGCGGATCGCTTCGGCCAGGCCGGGAATCAGGTAGTCGACGACGGCCACGGTCTGATCCGGGGTGCTGTCGGTGGGCGCGATGCCGGTGCCGCCGGAGGTGAGGATGACGTCGACGTCGTCGTCGATGGCCTTGCGCAGCGCCTCACCGACCGGCGACCCATCGGCGACCACCTCCGGCTGCGCCGACGAAAAGCCTTGCTGGGCAAGCCATTCGGTGATGATCGGCCCGCAGCGGTCCTCGTACTCTCCGGACGACGCACGCGTGGAGGCGATGATGACGCGGGCCGATCGGGTGGTCATGACCGTGTCCACATTCCGGTTTTGCCGCCTTCCTTGCGGAGCACTCGAACGTCGTCGATGCGCGCGGCCGGGTCGACCGCTTTGATCATGTCGTAGAGCGTCAGGCCCGCCACGCTGACCGCGGTCAGCGCCTCCATCTCCACGCCGGTGCGGTCGGTGCTGGTCACCGTCGCGGTGATCTCGATGTCCGACTCGCCCACGGCGAAGTCGACGTCGACCCCGGTGAGCGCCAGCTGATGGCACAGCGGGATCAGGTCGCTGGTGCGCTTGGCGGCCTGGATGCCCGCCACCCGGGCGGTGGCCAGCGCGTCACCCTTGGGCAGCCCGCCGGTCGAGATCAGCACCGCCGTCGCCGCCGAGGTGCGCAGCACCCCGGCGGCGACGGCGGTGCGCTTGCTGGGCGCCTTCCCGCTGACGTCGACCATGTGCGCGGCCCCCCGCTCGTCCAGGTGTGACAGGGCACCCGAGCGGGGTTCTCCCGACGCCCGGGTCGCCGAGGCTGTCGAGGCCTCAGGGGCCCTGGCCATCCGGCGACCTACCGATTGACGACGGTGACCGGGTGCAGGTAGGGCAGCTCGGTGGCGGGCAGCGGGAACACCAGCTCGCCGAACGGCGACAGCGCGCCGGTCCGGTCGGTCACGAGTTCACTGACCGCGTGGTCGTCGGGGTCGGTGGTCGGCCAGCCGTTGTCGACATACCTGTTCTTGCGTGCTTTGCCCTCAGCAATGTCAGCCACGGGTTCCATTCTGACAGGTGGCCTGGCAACGTCGCCGCAAGACCGCAGGTTCGGGGTTCCCAACGGGTCTCGGCCTGGCGCTCGCGGAGGTCTGCTGGCCACCCGTCACCTGCTTTACGCTGGTCAGCAATGACCGACAACACCCCGGACATCCCGCTGGGGTCGTGGCTGGCCGAGTTGTCCGACGAGCGGCTGATCCGACTGCTGGAATTGCGGCCGGACCTGGCCCAGCCGCCGCCCGGCAGCATCGCCGCACTGGCCGCGCGAGCCCAGGCCCGCCAGTCGATCAAGGCCGCCACCGACGACCTCGATTTCCTGCGGCTGGCGGTGCTCGACGCGCTGCTGGTGTTGCAGGCCGACGTCCAGCCGGTGCCCACCGCCAAGCTGCTGGCGCTGATCGGCGAGCGCGCCGCCGAAACCGAGATCCTCGACGCGCTCGACGACCTGCGGCAGCGCGTCCTGGTGTGGGGCGACGGCGCGCTGCAGGTCGCCGCGGACGCGGGCAGCGGCATGCCGTGGCATCCGGGCCAGGTCATCCTCGAGGACTCGTCGCGCAGCGCCGAGCAGATCGCGGCGCTGATCGATGACCTCGACCCGGCGCAGCTCGACGTGCTGGAGAAACTTCTCGAGGGCTCCCCGATGGGCCGCACCCGCGATGCCGCGCCGGGCGCACCCGCCGACCGGCCGGTGCCCCAGCTGCTGGCCATGGGGTTGCTGCGGCGCCTCGACGCCGAGACGGTGATCCTGCCCCGCCACGTGGGGCAGGTGCTGCGCGGCGAGCAGCCCGGCCCCCTGCAACTGAGTGCGCCCGACCCGGTGGTGTCGACCACGACGGCCGAGGACGCCGACGCGGCGGCCGCCGGCGCGGTCATCGACCTGCTGCGCGAGCTCGACGTGCTGCTGGAAACACTGTCCGCGGCACCGGTTTCCGAGCTGCGCAGCGGCGGGCTCGGGGTTCGTGAGGTCAAGCGGCTCAGCAAGACGACCGGCATCGACGAGCAACGGCTGGGCCTGATCCTGGAAGTGGCGGCCGCGGCCGGGCTGATCGCCAGCGGCATGCCCGACCCCGAACCTGCCACCGGCGAGGCGCCGTACTGGGCGCCGACGACGGCCGCCGACCGCTTCGCCGCGCTGTCGACCGCCGAGCGCTGGCAGCTGCTGGCTGGCAGCTGGCTAGACCTGCCCGGCCGGCCGGCCCTGATCGGCGGTCGCGGGCCGGACGGCAAACCCTACGGGGCGCTCACCGACGCCCTGTACTCCACGGCCGCCCCGCTGGACCGGCGGCTGCTGCTCGGCATGCTGTCCGAGCTGCCGCCCGGCGCCGGCGTGGACGCGACCTCGGCGTCGGCGGCGCTGATCTGGCGACGGCCCCGCTGGGCCAAGCGGTTGCAGCCCGAACCCGTCGCGGACCTGCTCCGCGAAGCCCACGCCCTGGGCCTGGTCGGGCGCGGGGCGATCAGCACCCCCGCCCGGGCGCTGCTGGAGGAGGACGCCGACCCCCAGGCCGCGATCGACGCGATGGCCCGGGCGCTGCCCAAGCCGGTCGACCACTTCCTGGTGCAGGCGGATCTGACCGTCGTCGTGCCCGGGCCGCTGCAGCGGGATCTGGCCGAGGAACTCGCCACCGTGGCCACCGTCGAATCGGCCGGCGCGGCAATGGTCTACCGGGTCAGCGAGCAGTCGATCCGGCATGCCCTCGACATCGGCAAGACCCGCGACTGGATGCACGCCTTCTTCGCCGACCATTCGAAAACACCGGTGCCCCAAGGGCTTACCTACCTCATCGACGACGTCGCGCGCCGGCACGGGCAGCTGCGGATCGGCATGGCGGCCTCGTTCGTGCGCTGCGAGGACCCGGCGCTGCTGGCCCAGGCGGTGGCGGCCCCCGCGACCGAGGACGTGGCGCTGCGCACCCTGGCCCCCACCGTCGCGGTGTCGCCGGCGCCCATCGGCGAGGTGCTCGCGGCGTTGCGGGCCGCCGGCTTCGCCCCGGCGGCCGAGGACTCCACCGGCGCCATCGTCGACGTGCGTCCGCGCGGCGCCCGGGTGGCCACGCCGCAGCAGCGCCGGGCCTACCGGCCCGTGCGCCGGCCCAACACCGAGAGCCTGCACGCGGTGGTCGCGGTGCTGCGCCGGGTCACCGCCGCACCGTTCGGCAACGTCCGCGTCGACCCGGCGTTGACCATGACCCTGCTGCAGCGCGCCGCCAAGGAACAAGACACCCTGGTGATCGGTTATCTAGACGCGGCGGGCGTGGCCACCCAGCGGGTGGTGTCGCCGATCAGCGTCCGGGGCGGCCAGCTGGTGGCCTTCGATTCCGCGTCCGGACGGCTGCGCGACTTCGCCATCCACCGCATCACGTCGGTGGTGTCGGCCACCGGCCGATAATGACAAGCAGAGCCAACGATGAGGAGGAGCGGCGCCGAACATGTCTGACGGACCGTTGATCGTGCAGTCGGACAAGACGGTGCTGCTCGAGGTGGACCACGAACTCGCCGGTGCGGCGCGGGCCGCCATCGCGCCGTTCGCCGAGCTGGAACGCGCACCCGAGCACGTGCACACCTACCGGATCACCCCGCTGGCGCTGTGGAACGCGCGGGCCGCCGGCCACGACGCCGAACAGGTGGTCGACGCGCTGGTCAGCTTCTCCCGCTACGCGGTGCCCCAGCCGCTGCTGGTCGACATCGTCGACACCATGGCCCGCTACGGCCGGCTGCAGCTGGTGAAGAACCCCGCGCACGGCCTGACCCTGGTGAGCCTGGACCGCGCGGTGCTCGAGGAGGTGCTGCGCAACAAGAAGATCGCCCCGATGCTCGGCGCCCGCATCGACGACGACACCGTCGTCGTGCACCCCAGCGAACGCGGCCGCGTCAAGCAGATGCTGCTCAAAATCGGTTGGCCCGCAGAGGATCTCGCGGGCTACGTCGACGGCGAGGCGCATCCGATCAGCCTGACCGAGGACGGCTGGCAGCTGCGCGACTACCAGCAGATGGCCGCCGACTCGTTCTGGTCCGGCGGCTCCGGGGTGGTGGTGCTGCCCTGCGGCGCCGGCAAGACGCTGGTGGGGGCGGCGGCGATGGCCAAAGCCGGCGCGACGACGCTGATCCTGGTGACCAACATCGTCGCGGCGCGGCAATGGAAGCGCGAGCTGGTGACCCGCACCTCGCTGACCGAGGACGAGATCGGCGAATACTCGGGCGAGCGCAAGGAGATTCGCCCGGTCACCATCTCGACCTACCAGATGATCACCCGCCGCACCAAGGGCGAGTACCGGCATCTGGAGCTGTTCGACAGCCGCGACTGGGGCCTGATCATCTACGACGAGGTGCACCTGCTGCCGGCGCCGGTGTTCCGGATGACTGCCGATCTGCAGTCCAAGCGGCGCCTGGGGCTGACCGCCACCCTGGTCCGCGAGGACGGCCGGGAGGGCGACGTGTTCTCCCTGATCGGGCCGAAGCGTTACGACGCGCCGTGGAAGGACATCGAGGCGCAGGGCTGGATCGCGCCGGCCGAATGCGTCGAGGTGCGGGTCACCATGACCGACAACGAGCGGATGATGTACGCCACCGCCGAACCCGAGGAGCGCTACCGGCTGTGCTCGACGGTGCACACGAAAATCGCTGTGGTGAAATCGATCCTGGACAAGCATCCGGGGGAACAGACCCTGGTGATCGGCGCGTACCTCGATCAGCTCGACGAGCTCGGTGAGCAGCTGGGTGCCCCGGTGATCCAGGGATCCACCCGGACCAAGGACCGCGAAGAGCTCTTCGACGCCTTCCGCCGCGGCGAGGTGAACACCCTGGTGGTGTCCAAGGTCGCCAACTTCTCCATCGACCTGCCGGAAGCCGCTGTGGCGGTGCAGGTTTCCGGCACCTTCGGGTCACGCCAGGAGGAGGCGCAGCGGCTGGGCCGGCTGCTGCGGCCCAAGTCCGACGGCGGCGGCGCCGTCTTCTATTCGGTGGTGGCGCGCGACAGCCTGGACGCCGAATACGCCGCGCACCGGCAGCGCTTCCTGGCCGAGCAGGGCTACGGCTACATCATCCGCGACGCCGACGACCTGCTGGGCCCGGCGATTTAATCCCTTACCGCCGAACGTGCACTGAGCGCGAGATTTTCGCCGATTTTTCGCAGTGGCTGCACGCTCGTGGACGACCGGGCAGGCGGTTCAGAGCGACAGGATGGTCGCCGAGGCGGTGCCGGGTGCGCCGTACACCTGGGCCAGGCCGACGCGCGGGTTGCCGGGCACCTGACGCTCCCCCGCTTCGCCGCGCAACTGGCGCACCAGTTCGTGCACCTGCCGCAGCCCCGACGCGCCGATCGGCTCGCCGTTGGCGATCAGCCCGCCGTCGGTGTTGACCGGCATCGAGCCGTGGATCTCGGTGGCGCCGTCGGCCAGCAGCTTCTCCTGCTCGCCGTCCGCGCATAAACCGGTCTCGGCCATGTGGATCACCTCGGCGCCGGCGTCGGTGTCCTGCAACTGCGCGACGTCGACGTCCTCGGGTCCGATCCCGGCCGCCTCGTAGGCCGCCCTGGCGGCGTACACCGTCGGCGAGGCGTCCTCGTCCAGCGGCGCCGACGTGGCGTGTACCTCGTAGGCGCCGTAGCGCCGGGTCCGAATCTCGCAGGCGCGTACGTACACCGGCTTGTCGGTGAACTTGTGTGCCAGGTCCGCGCGGCACATGATCACCGCGGCGGCCCCCTCGTCGGGCGCGCAGAACATGTACTGCGTCAACGGGTAGTTGAGCACGGCCGAGTTGAGGATCTCCTCGACGGGAATCTCCTTGCGGCGGAACGCATTCGGGTTCAGCGCGCCGTTGCGGAAATTCTTGTTGGCCACCCGCGCCAACGTCTCCTGCGAGATGTTGTGGTCGTGGATGTACTTGTTGGCCTTCATCCCGAAGAACTTGGTGGTGACGAACTGCCCGTTGTTGGCGTACCACTGCGGCAGTGCCAGCTTGGCGGGGTCGTCGGTGAAGGCGCCGCGCGGATGCTTGTCCAGGCCGATCGCGATGCCCAGGTCGTACTTGCCGAGCCGGATGGTGTCGGCGGTCTGCTGGATGGCGCTGGCCGCGGTGGCGCACGCGTTGAAGACGTTGGTGAACGTGATGCCGGTCAGTCCGACCAGCCGGGTCACCGCGTCGGGGTTGGACACTTCGTAGCTGCCGCCGAACCCGAACTGGATGTCCTTCCAGGCCACGCCGGCATCCGCGAGGGCCAGCTGGACGGCCTCGGCCCCCATCTGCATCGCGGTCTTGTCGAACCTGCCGAACGGGTGCAGGCCCACGCCGATGATGGCGACGTCGTTGGTCATCTCAGGACTCCTTATACCGGCTGGAACGCGAACGTCAGGACCTCGTTGCCGTCGTCGTCGGTGGTGAGCGGCACCATGGTGAGCTCGACCTCCTGGCCGAACTTCAGCTTGGCCGGGTCGTTCTCGGTCAGCCGACCCTCGACGCGAATGACGTCACCGAGCTGGACCAGGCCGACGCCGAACGGCACGAAGTCCTTGCCGGTCGGGCCCGCATAGGGGGCGCCCGGCGGGAAGCCCTGGGTGGTCCAGGCCACCAGCGTCCCGCGGCGCGGCAACAACACCTCGGACATCTCGCCGGAGCTGCACCGCGGGCACCACTGCTGCACCGGGAAGGTGGTGGCCGCGCAGCTGCCGCACCGGCTGCCGATCAGCTGCGGGCTCTCGTCGGGCCAGGTAGAGATCTCGGGGGCGAGCGCCTTCTGCATCGAGGGGTCCTCCAGGATCGTGCACGAATCCGCCAACAAAGCTTGCTCACCGAACCGTATAACAGCTTTCCGAAAAGTGGAAACCTCATTCTCCTGAGGGGTCCCGTCGGCCGTCCGACGGGCCGTCGCGGCGCAGCGATATGTTGGCGCCATGACGGTCACCGTGATACTCGAGCTCAGGTTCAAGCCCGACGAGGTTGCCGCGGGGCGCGAGCTGATGGGCCGGGCGCTGCAGGACACCCGGGCGTTCGACGGCAACGTCCGCACCGACGTGCTGGTCGACGAGGACGACGAGGCGCACTGGCTCGTCTACGAGATCTGGGAGACCGTCGAACACGACGAGGCCTACCGCGCGTTTCGTGCCGGCGAGGGCAAGCTGACGCAGCTTCCGCCGCTGCTGGCCGCGCCCCCGGTCAAGACCCGCTACGTCACCTCGGATATCTGACCCCGCCGCGTCGCGGCCGGACGGTCAGCTCAGCGCGGGAATGATCTCCCGCTCGAACAGCTCGATGCCGGAACGGTCGTAGGCGGCCTCGGGGAAGTAGCAGATGACGTAGTCGCAGCCCAGGTCGCGGAGCCTGGCCAGCCGCTCGATGACCTGTTCGGTGGTGCCCGTCGCCGAGTCCGCGCCGCTGGTGCCGGCGATCATCGCATCGGCGGCGGACTCGCCCACGTAGCCGGCCATGCGGTCGCGGATCCGTCGCAGCCGGTCGTCGACGTCGGCGCGCGAGGCGCCGACGACGGCGTTGACGTTGACCGAACGCACGATGGCGTCGAAGTCGGTGCCCACGTCGCGGCAATGCGCTGCCAGCACCTCGGACTTGTGGGCGAACGCCGCCGGCTCGGGCGTGAAGTTGGTGTACTGCGCGTATTCCGCGGCGATGCGCAGCGTCACCTTCTCCCCGCCGCCGGCGATCCACAGCGGAATCCCGTTGTCCTGCAGCGGTTTAGGCGCGACGATCGCGCCGTCGACCTGGTAGTGCCTGCCGTTGAAGCTGACCTTGCCGTCGCGCCAGGCGTCGCGCATGATCTGCACGCCTTCGTCCAGGCGGCCCAATCGCACACCCGCCGAGGGGAATCCGTAACCGTAGGCGCGCCATTCGTGTTCGTACCAGCCGGCGCCGATGCCCATCTGGATCCGGCCGCCGGAGATGATGTCGGCCGTCGCGGCGACCTTGGCGAGGTAGACCGGGTTGCGATAGCTCATCGCCGTGCACATCTGGCCGAGTTTGATCCGCGAGGTGACCGCCGCGTAGGCGGCCATCAGCGACCACGCCTCGTGGGTGGCTTCTCCGGTGGGCACCGGGACGGTGTGGAAATGGTCGTAGACCCACAGCGAATCCCAGCCGGCGTCCCGGTCCGCGCGCTGCGCCAGGTCGCGCATCACCGCCCAGTGCTCGTCGGGTTCGATGCCGACCAGATCCATTCGCCAGCCCTGCGGAATGAAAAGACCAAAGCGCATACCCCGGGACTCTAGCCGCACCGGCCGCACCGCAACGGTTTTCACCGCCGGGGCCGCTCTCCCAGCGCGTCGAGCGCGGCGGCGACCGACTTGTCGCGCAGCTCGGCCTGCGGCGCGTCGGGGAACTGCACGCAGCAGTCCTGTAACCCGCCGAACGCGACGACGGCGCGCGTGGATTGGGCGAGCGTGGGCCTTTTGCCGAACACCAGCGTGGCCAGCCGTTCCCGCCACGCCAGCACGGTGTCGATCAGGTCGAGGTCGATCAGCGTGGACAACTCGGTCAACAGCAGCACCAGGTCGCGGCGGTGCCGGTAGTGGAAGTCGAAATAGCCCTCCAGCAACTCGCGCGCCTCGGTGTGCTCGCGGCTCTCATGCTCGGCGACGAACCGCTCACCCTCCTCGATCAGCGGGACCAGGATGCTGCGCACCAGGTCCTCGCGGGACGGAAAGTGGTAGTACAGCGCGGGTTTGGTGATGCCCAGCCGGTCGGCGATGTCCTGCAGGCTGGTGCGCTGCACCCCGCGTTGGGAAAACAGTTCTCGAGCGACCTGTTGGATGCGCTCTCGGGTGTCCGACCGGGGCCTGCCCACCCCACCAGCTTAACTGACTTACCGATAAGTAAACCGGATGCTAGGCTTACCGAACGTTAAGTAAATCCGGGAGGTGGCCATGCGGATACTCATCTCGGGCGCCAGCATCGCCGGCCCGGTGCTGGCCTACTGGCTGACCCGTTACGGCTTCGAGGTCACTGTCGTCGAGCGTGCGCCCACGCTGCGCAAGACCGGCGGCCATGCCGTCGACCTGTTCCGCCCCGCCATGGAGATCTCGGCGAAGATGGGCGTCCTGCCCCGCATCGAGGACCTGGCCACCGGAACGACCCGGCTGACGCTGTATCGCGAGGGCCGGCCCCAGCCCAGCCGGATCGATCTGACCAAGATCTACGCGGCCAGTTCGGACCGGCACGTGGAGATCATGCGCGACGACCTCAGCGAGGTCTATTACGACGCCGCCCGCGACGACGTCGAGTATCTGTTCGGCGACTCGATCACCGCCATCGAGCCCGACGGGACCGTGACGTTCGAACATTGCGCGCCACGCACATTCGACGTCATCGTGGGCGCCGACGGGCTGCACTCCAACGTCCGCCGCCTGACCTTCGGCGACGAGGCCGGCCTGACGCGCTTCCTGGGCGGCTACCTGTCGGTGGTGTCGGCGCCCAAGACGCTGGTCGGGCCCGGCGAGATGGTCGGCCACGTCGGGGTCGGCCGGTTCGCCGGGATCTACACCGCCGATCATCTGGACGACGCCCGGGCGGTGTTCTTGTTCCGCAGCGCAGCGGAATTGGCCTACGACCACCGCGATACGGCGCGGCAGAAGGAGTTGCTGCGCGAGGCGTTCGCGGGGATGCACGACGAGGTGGACGGGTGGCTGGCCGAAACCGAACGCACCCCGACCTTCTACTTCGACTCGATCACCCAACTGCGCACCGACCGGTGGTCGCGCCGGCGGGTCACCCTGGTGGGCGACGCCGGATACTGCCCGGGCCCGGCGGTGGGCGGCAGCACCAGCCTGGCCGTGCTGGGCGCCTACGTGCTGGCGGGCGAGCTCGCCCGGGCCGACGGCGACCACCTGCGCGCCTTCGCCGCCTACGAACTGCAGATGCGCGAATCGGTGCGGCGCAGCCGATCCTTTGCCCGCGCCGCCGCCCGCGGCGTCATTCCCGGTTCCCGCGCCGGGGTGTGGGCGTTAACCCGTGGCGCCCAACTGGTCTCGGCGATGCCGACGTCGTTGGCCCGGGCGCTGGCCAAGCTCAACACCAAGGGCGTCCGGATGCACGATTCGATGCCGGTGCCCGACTACGCCGGCAGCGACGTCTGACAACATGGTGTGCGACGAAAGGTGACCGCTCGTGGAACTGACCGGTGTTGGAATCTGGAGCAGCCAGCTGCGCTACGGCGATCCCGCCGAATCCGCCGACGCCGCAGCGGAACTCGACGAACTGGGCTTCCCGGCGCTATGGATACCCGATGTCGGCGGGCCGGTGTTCGATGCGGTGGGCCATCTGCTGGGGGCCACCAAGCGGACAGTGATCGCCACCGGGATCCTGAACCTGTGGATGCACTCGCCGGCCGAGGTCGCCGAGTCCTACGCCACGCTGACCGCCGAGCACGGAGACCGCTTCCTGCTGGGAATCGGCGTCAGCCACGCACCGCTGATCGATGCCGGCCAGCCGGGGCGCTACCGCAAACCGCTGGCCGCCACGGCGAGGTTCCTGGACGGATTGGACGGGGCGCCGCGACCCGTTCCCATCGAGCGGCGGGTGCTGGCCGCCCTCGGCCCGAAGATGCTGAAGCTGTCCGCCAGCCGGGCCGGTGGGGCCCACCCCTACCTGGTCACCCCCGACCACACCGCTTCCGCCCGTGCGACTTTGGGGCACGGCCCGCTGCTGCTGCCGGAACAGACGGTGATCCTGACCGACAGCGCCGACGAGGCGCGCCGGATCGGAACCGATTGGCTGCGCGCCTATTTGGCGCTGCCCAACTACGCCAACAACCTGCTGCGCAGCGGATTCTCCGAAGACGATCTGTCCCAGGTGAGCGATCGGCTCTTCAACGCGATCATCGCCTGGGGCGATGAAGAGGCCGTCATGCGCCGGGTGGCCGAGCATCGTTCGGCCGGCGCCGACCATGTCTGCGTCCAGGTGCTGCTGGCCGACCCGAGGGCATTCCCGCGGGAGGAATGGCGGCGCATCGCCGCGGCCTCCCGATAACTTCCGGAGCCGATGACCGGCCGTGCCGATCGGGCCTAGGGTGGGCTATGGCTTCCAAACAGACGCTGTTCCGGATCTTTTACCGCATCGGCTTCACCCCGTGGGACGGTCATCCGCTGGCGCAGAGCCTGCGTGATCTGGTCGAGGGCACCGGCGACGCCGCGGCCCTTCCCGCCGGGAAGGCCCTGGAAATCGGGTGCGGCACCGGTGACTGCGCGATCTATCTGGCCCAGCACGGCTGGAACGTCACCGCCGTCGACTTCGTCGCCAAGCCCCTCGAGCGGGCGCGGGCCAAGGCCGGCGCGGCCGGCGCCGCGGTCGACTTCGTGCAGGCCGACGTGACGCGGCTGGGCCAGGCCGGCATCGGCACGGGCTTCGAATTGATCGTGGACAACGGCTGCCTGCACAACATGAGCGACGCCGACCGCGACGCCTATGTCCGGGAGATCACCGGGGTGGCCGCGCCGCAGGCCCGGCTGCTGATCGTCGCGTTCGTGCCGGGCGGGCGGTTCGGGGTGCGCGGCGTCGAGGACGCCGAAATGCAACGCCGGTTTACGGCCGACTGGACGCTGCTGGCGGCCGGGCCCGAACGCGAGCTGGACGGCGCCGAGAAGACCCCGGCGCGCTACTACCTGTTCCAGCGCCGGTAGCCGGCGAGCAGACGCGAAAGTCCCCCAAAACCCGGTGTTTTGGGGGACTTTCGCGTCTTTTCGCGCTAGGTGATGCGCTAGCTGGTGAGCGACGCCGGCGGCAGGAAGCGGTCGCCGTAGCGGGCGGCCAGCTCCTTGGCCCGGGCCACGAAGGCCTCCTTGCCGATGCCGTGTGCACCCTCGTAGCCGACGATGAACTGCGCGCTACCACCGGTGTACGGCGGGAAGCCGATGCCCATGATCGAGCCGATGTTCGCGTCGGCGGTGGAGGCGAGCACCCCCTCGTCCAGGCACTTCTGCGTCTCCAGCGCCTCGGCGAACAGCATCCGATCGATCATGTCCTGCAACGGAATACTGGTGCTGCCGGAGTTGAACGTCTCCTGCAGGCCGGGCCACAAGCGGGTGCGCTTGCCGTCCACGTACTCGTAGAAGCCGGCGCCCTTCAACCGCGACGGCCGGCCGATTTCGATCATCTTCTCGACGACCGCCTCGGCAGGGTGCGGCTCGTAGGTGCCGCCGGCGTCCTCGATGCCCTTGCGGGTGGCGACGGCGATCTTGTGCATCAGCTCCAGGTTGAGCTCGTCGGACAGCTGCAGCGGCGGCGCCGGGTAGCCGGCTTGCGAGCCGGCGTGCTCGATGCTGGCCGGCGCCACGCCCTCACCGAGCATGGCCAGCGCCTCGTTGACGAAGGTGCCGATGACGCGGCTGGTGAAGAAGCCGCGGCTGTCGTTGACCACGATCGGGGTCTTGCCGATGGCCAGCGTGTAGTCGAACACGCGGGCCAGCGCCTCGTCGGAAGTCTTCTCGCCCTTGATGATTTCGACCAGCGGCATCTTGTCGACCGGGGAGAAGAAGTGGATCCCGACGAAGTCCTCCTGCCGCTTGACGCCGGTGGCCAGACCGGTGATCGGCAGCGTCGAGGTGTTGGAGCCGAGCAGCGCGTTGGGCTCGACGATGTCCTCGATCTCCTGGAAGACCTTGTGCTTGAGTTCCTGGTTCTCGAACACCGCCTCGATCACGAAGTCGACGCCCTTGAAGTCGGCGGCGTCGGCCGTCGGGGTGATGCGGTCCAGCAGCGCCTTGCTCTTCTCCTCGGTGGTCTTGCCCCGCTGAAGTGCTTTGGCCTCAAGCTTTTCCGAGTAGCCCTTGCCCTTCTCGGCGGCCTCGAGGCTGACGTCCTTGAGCACCACGTCGAAGCCGGCCTTGGCCGAGACGTAGGCGATGCCGGCGCCCATCATGCCCGCGCCGAGCACACCGATCTTGTTGATCTTGACCGGCTCGATGCCCTCGGGGCGGGAGCCGCCGCCGTTGATGTGCTGCAGGTCGAAGAAGAACGCCTGGATCATGTTCTTGGCGACCTGGCCGGTGACCAGCTGGGTGAAGTAGCGGCTCTCGATGCGGCTGGCGGTGTCGAAGTCCACCTGAGCGCCCTCGACGGCCGCGTCCAGGATGGCACGCGGTGCGGGCATCGGGGCGCCCTTGAGCTGCTTCTTGAGCAGCGCCGGGAACGACGGCAGGATGCCGGCCAGCGCGGGGCTGGACGGGGTGCCGCCGGGCATCTTGTAACCCTTTTTGTCCCAAGGCTGTTCGTGGGCGTCGGGGTTGGCCTTGATCCACGCCTTGGCGGCGGGCACCAGTTCCTCGACGCTGCCGACCAGCTCGTCGACCAGGCCGATCTCCTTGGCCTTGTCCGGCTTGAACCGGGTGCCCTGGCTCAGGATGTTCATGAACGCGTTCTGGATGCCGAACATCCGCACGGTGCGGGTCACCCCGCCGCCGCCGGGCAGCAGGCCCAGGGTCACCTCGGGCAGGCCGACGACCAGCCCCTTGACGTCCGCGGCGATCCGGTGGTGACAGGCCAGCGCGATCTCCAGCCCGCCGCCCAGCGCCGCGCCGTTGATGGCGGCCACCACCGGCTTGCCGAGCGTCTCCAGCGCGCGCAAGTCGCGCTTGACGGCCTCGACGGTGTCGAACGCCTCACCGGCGTTCTCCGGGCCGAGGTTGATCATGCTCTTGAGGTCGCCGCCGGCGAAGAACGTCTTCTTGGCGCTGGTGATCACCACACCGGTGATCGAATCCTTCTCTGCCACAAGGCGTTCGACGGCGTTGTGCATCGATTCCTTGTAGTGCTCGTTCATCACGTTGGCCGACCCGGTCGGGTCGTCGAGCGTCAGCGTGACGATGCCGTCGGCGTCCTTGTCCCACTTGATGGTGTTCTCTGCCATGGTCTTAAACCCTCTCGATGATGGTGGCGACACCCATGCCGCCGCCGATGCACAGCGTGATCAGGGCGCGACGCGCGTTGCGGCGCTCGAGCTCGTCGACCATGGTGCCGGTGATCATGGCGCCGGTGGCGCCCAGCGGGTGGCCCATCGCGATGGCGCCGCCGTTGACGTTGAGCTTCTCGTCGGGAATGTTGAGGTCCTTCTGGAACTTCAGCACCACCGACGCGAACGCCTCGTTCAGTTCGAACAGATCGATGTCGTCGATCGTCAGACCGGCCCGGTCGAGCACCTTGCGGGTGGCCGGGGTGGGTCCGGTGAGCATGATGACCGGGTCCGAGCCGCTGGTCGCGGTGGCCACGATGCGGGCCCGCGGGGTCAAGCCCTGCGACTTGCCGGCCTTTTCGCTGCCGACCAGCACCAGCGCGGCGCCGTCGACGATGCCCGAGCTGTTGCCGCCGGTGTGGACGTGGTTGATCTTTTCGACCCAGTGGTACTTCTGCAGCGCCACGTCGTCGAAGCCGCCCATCTCGCCGACACCGTCGAACGCGGTCTTCAGCTTGGCCAGGCCCTCCATCGTGGTGTCGGGCCGCATGTGCTCGTCGTGGTCGAGGATGACCAGACCGTTCTGGTCACGCACCGGCACCACCGACTTGGCGAAGTAGCCTCCCGACCAGGCGGCGGCGGCCTTCTGCTGGCTGCGCAGCGCGTAGGCGTCGACGTCCTCGCGGGAGAAGCCCTCGAGGGTGGCGATCAAATCGGCGCCGATGCCCTGCGGCACGAAGCCGATCCGGTAGTTGGTCTCCGGGTCGGTGGCCCAGGCGCCGCCGTCGGAGCCCATCGGGACCCGGCTCATCGACTCCACACCGCCGGCCAGCACCAGGTCGTCCCAGCCGGAGCGCACCTTCTGGGCGGCGGTGTTGACGGCCTCGAGGCCCGAGGCGCAGAACCGGTTGAGCTGCACGCCGCCGGTGGTCTCGGGCAGGCCGGCGGCCAGCACCGCGGTGCGGGCGATGTCGCCGCCCTGGTCGCCGACCGGCGAGACGACGCCCAGAATCATGTCGCTGATCAGCGTCTCGTCCAGGTCGGGGTAGCGCCGGCGCAGCTCGTCGACCAGGCCTACCACCAGGTTGAGCGGCTTCACCTCGGTCAGCGAGCCGTTCTTCTGCTTGCCCCGCGGTGTGCGGATGGCTTCGTAGATAAAAGCTTCTTCGGACATGACGACTTCCTGTTCTGGCCTGTTCTGGCGAATAGGGTGCGAATCCGTCTTCAAGACAAGGTTCCGGCCCCACCCTAACAGGGCCCCCGTCCAACCTGTTGGTTGGGCACTTCCGCGCAGGTCAGCGAGGCCTTGGCTCTTTCTCGCCGAGGCCCAGGCGCCGGCCCGCTGGGGCTGTTTCCCGCCGAGGCCCAGGCGCCGGCCGGGCTCTTTCCCGCTGAGGCCCAGGCGCCGGCCCGCTGGGGCTGTTTCCCGCCGAGCGTGAAACTAATTTCACGCTCGGCGCCGAACGTGAAACTAACTTCACGCTCGCCGGGGAGAGCCGAGCCGCTCGCCGGGGAGAGACGCTCGCCGAGGAGAGACGCGCGCCGGGGAGAGACGCTCGCCGGGCAGAGCCGCGCGCCGAGGAGAGCCGCGCGCCGGGGAAGCGGCGGGGCGGCGACCCGCCGGGCCTAAGCTCGACCACCATGACGGTCTCGCGACTGCGCCCGTACGCCACCACGGTGTTCGCCGAGATGTCGGCGCTGGCCGCGCGGGTGGGGGCGGTGAACCTCGGCCAGGGCTTTCCCGACGAGGACGGGCCCGCGGAGATGCTCAAGGCCGCCCAGGAGGCGATCGCCGACGGCGTCAACCAATACCCGCCCGGGATCGGGATCGCGCCGCTGCGGCATGCCATCGCGGCCCAGCGACACCGCCGCTACGGCATGGAGTACGACCCCGACACCGAGGTGCTGGTGACGGTCGGGGCCACCGAGGCGATCGCCTCGGCGGTGATCGGCCTGGTCGAACCCGGCTCCGAGGTCCTGCTCATCGAGCCGTTCTACGACTCCTACTCGCCGGTGATCGCGATGGCCTCCGCCGAGCGGGTCGTGGTGCCGCTGGTCCCCCACGGCCGCGGCTTCGCCCTGGACGCCGACGCACTGCGGCGGGCGGTGACGCCGCGAACCCGCGCGCTGATCGTCAACTCGCCGCACAATCCGACCGGCACGGTGCTCGGTGCCACCGAACTGGCGGCCATCGCCGAGGTCGCGGTGGAGTCCGACCTGCTGGTGATCACCGACGAGGTGTACGAGCATCTGGTCTTCGACGACCACCGGCATCTGCCGCTGGCCGGCTTCGACGGCATGGCCGAGCGCACGATCACCATCTCCAGCGCGGCCAAGATGTTCAACTGCACCGGCTGGAAGATCGGATGGGCTTGCGGCCCAGCACATCTCATCGCCGGAGTGCGCGCCGCCAAGCAGTACCTGAGCTATGTCGGGGGTGCTCCGTTCCAGCCAGCGGTGGCGTTGGCGTTGGAGACGCAGGACGCCTGGGTGGCTGATCTGCGCGACCGTCTGCGGGCCCGCCGAGACCGGCTGGCGGCCGGACTGATCGACATCGGGTTCGAGGTGCACGACAGTGCCGGCACCTATTTCCTGTGCGCCGATCCGCGCCCGCTGGGCTACGACGACAGCGTGGCGTTCTGCGCGGCGCTGCCGGAGAAGGTCGGGGTGGCCGCGATCCCGTTGTCGCCCTTCTGCGACCCGGCCGGGGCGCACGGGCCGGCCGATGTGTGGAATCACTTGGTGCGCTTCACCTTCTGTAAACGCGACGATACCCTCGACGAGGCGATCCGGCGGCTGGCCGCGCTGCGCGGCGCCGGCTAAGTCAGTCAGCCCGGCCGAACGCCTCCGGCACCATCACCCGCTTGCGCAGCCCTTCCAGCGCGGCGTGCAGGATCTTCTTGCGGGCCCGCCTAACCCAGAACTCCGGTAGCGGCACCCACGGTTCGACCGTGATGGTGAAGCGCACCCGGGTCTTGTCGTCGCCCAGCCGGCTCAGGTTGTACTCGCCGTGCTGACCGTGTTGCTGGGCCGTCCTGTCGGCGTCCCACACCATCCAGTCGGGGCCCCAGTGGTATTCGAGCAGTTCGGTGTCATGGATTCCGACCACCGCGATCGTGACCCGCACGTGGTGCGGCCTGCCGTCGGGATGCTTGTCGATGACCTCGACCCGCTTGTGCACCGACGACCACGACGGCACCGCGTCCATGTCGGCGAGCGCCTCCATGATCACCTCCGGAGGCGCGTCGATGACGATTTCCGACGACGCTTGCACGGCCACGGCCGACTATTCCGCCTCCCCCGAATCCCTCAAATCCTTGGCGCGCATCACCAATTCCTGCAATCCCTTCATCGCGGCGTCGAGGACGTTCTCGCTCGCCCGCCTGACGATGAACGCGGGCATGGGGCGGCCGGGTTCGACCGTGACGTCGAAGCGGACCCGGGTCTGGCCGACGCCCTCGGGTTTGAGGTTGTACTCGACGTGCTGACCGTGTTGCTGCGAGGTGCCTTTGGCGTCGTAGACCACCCAGTCGGGACCCCAGTGATATTCCAGGATCTCCTTGTCGACCAGCCCCAGGATCTTGATGGTGGTCTTGACGTGGTGCGGCCGGCCGTCGGGATAGCGGTCGATCACCTCGATGTGTTTGTGCAGCGGTGACCACGACGACAGGACGCCGACATCTGTCAGCGCCTCCATGACCACTTCTGGCGGCGCGTTGACGACGAATTCGCGTGATGCTTTTACGGCCACTGAGATGAACTTAGCAACGCCGCTGCCGGTGCGGAACGGTTCGACGTAACCGGCGCTCTACCAGTTGATTTCGTCCAGCGGCGTGGTTGTCGCGGGCGGTCGCCCGACCGGCCGGGCGGGGGTGTGCGAAAAGCGTGGGGCGGGCGCGGCCTGGTCGACGCCGTGGGCGGTGATCACCGTGGACCGCGCCCGCAGGTGCTCGCTCGCGGCCGCCTCACTCCAGGTCAGCACCGGGGTGACGCACGCGTCGGTGCCGGCGAACACTCGCGCCCATTCATCACGGGTTCGGGCGGCGAACCGCTGGGTGAAGACCTCGCGCATCCGTGGGTAGGAATCCCGGTCAAGCTGGCCGGGCACCTCCTCCGGTGACAGGCCGAGCCCGTCGAGCAACGCCGCGAAGAATTGCGGCTCGATGGCGCCGACGGCGACGTACTTGCCGTCGGCGGTCTCGTAGCAGCCGTAGAACGGGGCGCCGCCGTCGAGCAGGAACGATTCGCGCCGGTCGCGCAGTGCGCCAGTGGACTTCATCGTCCACATCATCTGGGCCAGCAGGCTGACCCCGTCCACCATCGCCGCGTCGATCACCTGCCCGCGGCCGGAGCGTTCCCGTTCGTAGAGCGCGGCGGTGATGCCGAGCAGCACCAGCATCGAGCCGCCGCCGAAGTCGGCCACCAGGTTCAGCGGCGGGAGCGGCGGACGGTCGGCGTGGCCCAGCGCCGACAGCACGCCGGTCTGCGACAGATAGTTGATGTCGTGGCCGGCCGTCTGCGCCAGCGGCCCGTGCTGCCCCCAGCCGGTGATGCGCGCGAAGATCAGCCGCGGGTTGACGGCCGCGCAGTCGTCGGGACCGATGCCGAGTCGCTCGCAGGTGCCGGGGCGGAAACAGTCCAGCAGCACATCGGCTTTGGCGGCCAGGTCCAGCAGCGCCTGCGGTCGGCCTTTGACGTCCAGGTCGACGATCCGCTTGCCGCGGTGCAGCAGATCGCGGTCCTCCGACGGCATGGCCGCCACGCCGGGCCGGCGCACCCGCACCACGTCGGCCCCCAGATCGGCGAGCACCATCCCCGCATGTGGCCCCGGGCCGATGCCGCCCAATTCGATGACCCTCACCCCGGCCAGCGGCCCTCCGCTGCTCACCGCGTCTACTTCCCCTTCTTCACCTCGAGCACCCGCTGACGCAGCGCCTTGGTCGCGGAATCGATGGTGCCCTTCACGGCGCGCTTGAGCACGAACCCCGGCAGCGGCACGTTCGGGTCCGCGACAAGCTCGAACTTGACCAGCGTCGCGTCGCCCTGCGGCACGAGGGTGTACTTCCCGTCCTGCGCCTTCTGCTGCGACGAGCTGACCAGCGTCCAGCTCACCACGTTGTCCGCCCACGTATAGGCGACGACCTGCTCGTCGGTGATCCCGGCGACCTTGACCTTCATCCTGACCTGGCTGGGCCGCCCGTCGTCGCCGGTCGCCAGGACCTCGGCGCTCTGGTGCGGCTCCGACCATTGCGGCATCGATTCGAAATCGGCGATGACGTCCAGAATCTCCTCCGGACTGGCTTCGATGACGATGTCGCGGGATTCTTTCAGTGCCATGGCCCGCACGATACTGGGACGGCGTCGCGCCCGGACGGGATTCGACCGAGCGTACCGTCGTGCCTGTGACTGATGCTGCGACCGAACCCGCATACACCGTCGGTGACTACCTGTTGGACCGCCTCGCCGAACTCGGCGTCTCGGAGATCTTCGGCGTCCCGGGTGATTACAACCTCGAGTTCCTCGACCACATCGTCGCCCACCCCAGGCTGCGCTGGGTCGGCAACGCCAACGAGCTCAACGCCGGCTACGCCGCAGACGGATACGGCCGGCTGCGCGGAATGTCGGCGCTGGTAACGACATTCGGGGTCGGCGAGCTGTCTGCGGCCAACGCGGTGGCGGGCAGTTACGCCGAGCAGGTGCCGGTGGTGCACATCGTCGGCGGCCCGTCGAAAGACGCGCAGGGCACCAGGCGCGCGCTGCACCATTCGCTGGGCGACGGGGACTTCGAGCACTTCTTCCGGGTCAGCCGCGAAATCACTTGCGCTCAAGCAAATCTCATGCCAGCGACCGCGCGCAGAGAGATCGACCGGGTGCTGTCGGAGGTGCGCGAGCAGAAGCGCCCCGGTTACATCCTGCTGTCCACCGACGTGGCCCGCTTCCCCACCGAGCCACCCGAGGCTGCGCTGCCCCGCTACACCGGCGGCACCAGCCCCCGCGCGCTGGCGATGTTCACCGAGGCCGCCGCGGCACTCATCGGCGAGCACCGGATCACCGTGCTGGCCGACCTGCTGGTGCACCGGCTGCAGGCGATCAAGGAGCTCGAGGCGCTGCTGGCGGCCGACGTGGTGCCGCACGCCACGCTGATGTGGGGCAAGAGTCTGCTCGACGAGAGCTCACCGAACTTCCTGGGCATCTACGCGGGCTCGGCCAGCGCGCCGGCGGTGCGCACCGCGATCGAAGAGGCGCCCGTATTGGTCACCGCCGGGGTGGTGTTCACCGACATGGTCAGCGGCTTCTTCAGCCAGCGGATCGACCCGGCCCGGACCATCGACGTCGGGCAGTACCAAAGCAGTGTGGCCGGAGAGGTGTTCGCGCCGTTGGAGATGGGCGAAGCGCTTCAGGCGCTGGCCGCGATCCTCACACGGCGCGGGGTCTCCTCGCCGCCGGTGGCCTCGCCGCCGGCCGAGCCGCTGCCGCCGCCCCCACCCCGCGAGCAACCGCTGACCCAGAAGATGGTGTGGGACCGGGTGTGCACGGCCCTCACACCGGGCAACGTGGTGCTGGCCGACCAGGGCACCTCCTTCTACGGCATGGCAGACCACCGGTTGCCGCAGGGAGTCACCTTCATCGGCCAACCGCTTTGGGGCTCAATCGGTTACACGCTGCCCGCCGCGCTCGGCGCCGCGGTGGCGCACCCGGACCGCCGGACGGTGCTGCTGATCGGGGACGGCGCCGCGCAGTTGACCGTCCAAGAGCTCGGCACCTTTGCCCGCGAAGGGCTTTCCCCCGTCATCGTGGTGGTCAACAACGACGGCTACACCGTCGAGCGGGCGATCCACGGCGAGACGGCGCCCTACAACGACATCGTCGGGTGGAAGTGGACGGAGGTCCCCAACGCGTTGGGCGTCACAGATCACCTGGCGTTCCGGGTGCAGACCTACGGCGAACTCGATGACGCGTTGACCGCCGCCGCACGGCACCAAGACCGGATGGTGCTGGTCGAGGTGGTGCTGCCGCGGCTCGAGATCCCGCGGCTGCTGGTCGAACTCGTGCGACCGACCTCACCGGACGGCAGCCCGCGCCGCTAGATCGAGTTCGGCGTTCGATTGCCGGACGAGGATCGCAGGATGGCCTGCACGGTGCGCCGGCAGCGGCCGCAATCGGCGCCGGCTCCGCATGCCCGGGCGACTTCGTTGGTGGTCGACGCGCCGCACTTCACGGCCTCGGTCACGGTCTGGCTGGTGACCCCGTTGCACAGGCACACGAACACCGGCGGATCCTCAGTCCGCCCGGATGCGCATCATGTCGAAGAAGCGGCCGACGAACAAGGGCGGGTAGGCGCCGATGCCCGCCCCGGACATCCATTGGGCCGCGGCGTCGGGATGGTCGATCCACTCCCGCGCGCTGTCCTCGTCGGGGAACTCCTGCAGGATCAGTACTTCATGGTCGTCGTCGAAGGCCTGGAACACCCAGGTCTTCCGGATGCCGGCTTGCGCGAATCTGTCGATGGCGGAACTGACTTCGGAGGTCAGCAGGGCGACGTCGTTGACCGAGGCGATCGCGGCCACCACGACGCCGGGCGCCCGCGGGTTCGTCGGCGGTCGGGTGATGAACCGGTCGACGATCTCGCCGGCGAACACCGCGGGGATGTCGTCGACGCCGGCCTCGTCGAACCAGTCGAAGAACACCCGCGACCGCAGCAGTTCGACGATCGGCTCCCGGCTGTGCACGCCGATCATCACCAACACCCGGCCGTAGTCGTGCGTCGAGGTGTAGACGAGCACGTGGTGCGCGCCGATATCGGCGAGCGCCGCCTTGTTGCGTTCCAGCAGCGGCCACACCCGGGTCGGATCCGGCACCCGGTAATCGGATGCGATCACCATCGAATGAATATCGCCGTTGTTCAACGGAGTTGGTCTTTCATGACTTTCCCGGTGGCGTTGAGCGGCAACGCGTCGAGAAACTCGACGGTCCTTGGCACTTTGAATCCTGCCATCCGATCTCGACACCACGCCAGCAAGTCACTTTCGGACACCTCGGCGTTCGCCACCACGAATGCCTTGCCCACCTGGCCCATCCGTTCGTCGGGCACGCCGATCACGGCGGCCTGCGCGACGGCCGGGTGGTTGAGCAGGAAGCCCTCGATCTCGGCGGGGTAGGCGTTGAAGCCGCCGACGATGAACATGTCCTTCTTGCGCCCGACGATGCGCAGCCGCCCGGTCTCGGTGAAGGTGCCCAGGTCCCCGGTGTGCAGCCAGCCGTCGGCGTCGATCGCCTCGGCCGTGCCGGCGGGATCGTCGAGGTAGCCCTGCATCACGCCGTAGCCGCGCACCAGCACCTCGCCGTCGTCGGCGATGCGCACCTCGACCCCCTCGCACGGCACGCCCGCGGTGGTCGCCACGTCCTCGAAGGAATCGCCGGGCCGCGACAATGTCACGTTTCCGGCCTCGGTCAGTCCGTAGCCGGTCATCAGCGTCTGGAACGGCAGCTCGTCGTGGATGCGACGGACGAGTTCGACGGGGATGTCGGCGGCGCCGGTCACGCCGGCCCGCAACGTCGCCAGCTTGGACTTGTCCGGCACGGTCAGCAACGAGTGGTACAACGTCGGCGGGCCGGGTAGCAGCGTAATGCGTTCTCGTTCAATGAGATCCACCACCGTGTCGACGTCGAACACCGGGACCGGCAGCATCGTCGCGCCGCGCAGAAACGACGTGATGAGCCCGGCCTTCAGACCGAAGGTGTGGAAGTAGGGGTTGATCTGCAGGTAGCGGTCGCCCTCGCGCAGATCCGCCAGCGTCGCCCACTCGTCGTACATCCGCAGCGTCTGGCGATGGTTCATCATGGCGCCCTTCGGGCGGCCGGTCGTGCCGGAGGTGAAGATGATGTCGGAGATGTCGGTGCCGTTCACCGGCCGCGAGAACGGGGAGCCGCTGGACAGGAAGTCGGACTTGATGTCGATGACCGGGATCCCCGCCGGCGCGGCGTAATCCTGTCCGAGGAAACCCTTTTGGACCAATACGGCCTTGACCCTGGCCCGGACGATGATGTCGGCGGCCTCCTCGGTCTTGAACCGGGTGTTGACCGGCACCAGCACGCCGCCCGCGGTGAGCAATCCGAACGCCGCGATGATCCACTCGGCCGAATTGGGCGCCCACACCGCGACGCGATCGCCCTTTTCGACGCCGAGCTCAGCGAAAGCACCTGCGGCGCAACGTATTCGCTCGACGACCTGCTGGAAAGTCAAGCGCAGCGGACCGTCGACGACTGCTTCCGCGTCGCCGAAGCGGTCCGCCGCGCTCAAGACCATCTCGGGGATGGTCTGCCACGAACTCACACCGTGACGAGTCGACCGAGGTTGCCGCCCATGATCTTGGCCTGGTCCTCGACGGGCAGGTGCGACAGCGCGTTGACGTAGTAGGTCGGCTCCGCCAGCCCTTCGGGGTGCGGCCAGTCCGAGCCGTACAGGACCTGATCCACGCCGACCAGGTTGACCAGGTCGTCGATGCCGTCCTCGAAGAACGGGCTGACGTGGATGCGGTTCTTGACCATCTCGACGGGGTCGCTGGGGAAGGCTTCCGGGGCTTTCCGGAAGACCTCGGCCAGCCCGTCCAGCAACGGCGTCATCCACTTCGAACCGGCCTCGACGATCGCCACCTTCAGCTTCGGGTGACGGTAGAGCGCGCCGTGGATCACCCACGACGCCACCGAGTCCTGGATCGGCCGCCACTCGTTGAGGATGCCCATGGCGTTGGTCTGGAACGGCAGCATCTCCTGGTCGGCGCCGTCCCACTCGGAGGTGTAGCGGGAGTAGCCGCTGTCGGACGAGTGCATGCCGACCAGCACGTCGTACTCGACGACGCGCTCCCAGAACGGGTCGAACTCGGGCAGCGCGAACGACCGGGGCCCGCGGAAGCCGGGGACCGGCGCCGGGCGGACCAGGATGGCGCGGGCGCCCCGCTTGACCACCCACTCCAGCTCCTCGATCGCCTTCTCCACGATCGGCAGGGTGATGACCGGGGTAGTGAAGATCCGGTTCTGGTAGTTGAAGCCCCACACCTCGTCGAGCCACTGGTTCAGCGCGTGGATGAGGACGTGGATGGCGACCGGGTCGTCGCGCAGCCGCTCCTCGATCAGGCTGGCCAGCGTCGGGAACATCAGGGTGCGGTCCAGGCCCAGCTCGTTCATCTTCTCCAGGCGCGGGCCGGGCTCGAAGAAGGCCGGGATCGCACGCATCGGCTCACCGAACAGCTCGCGCTTGCTCTTGCCCTCGGGGTTGCCGTATTTGAAGTACTCCTCCCAGGCACCCGGGCGGGCCACCACCTCGAAGGTGGGGTTGGGGATGTAGTTGCTGATCACGCCGCGCAGCGCGATCTTGGTGCGCCCGTTGATCTGCACGTACTGGACGAAGTCCTTGTACTCCTTGGGCAGGAACTTGGTCAGCGCTTCCGGCGGCTCGTAGAGATGGTTGTCCGCGTCAAAGATCGGAAACGGGACGTCTTCCCGGTGAGACAGTTGCCCCATGAAATCCTCCTTCGCAATTTGCGAGAATTGTATTCTCTACAGGTGCCCAACCGCAACGTGGCCCCCGCTGGGACGACGATTCGGCGAGGTCAGCAGGTCACGACGATCTTGAAGGTGGCCGTGGCCGGTTCACCGGGCTTGTCGGTCTTGTAGCCGTCGGCGGTGCCGCTGATGGTGAACTTGTCTCCCGTCATGCTCATGTCGGCGCTTCCGCTGCCACCCCGCGAGTACATGCCGCTGAAACCACTCAAGTTCTGGATGTGCACCGACTCGACGACCGGCGGCTGCGCGTTTTCGTCGACGGCCACCTTGGCGCCGGAGAAGTCGGCCCCGATGTCGATCATGCGTCTCCACTCCAACTGCCGGCAGGTGACGATGTGGAAGTTTCGGTCCTTGCCGTCGACGGTCACCGATGCCGTGCTGGAGAGCTGGGCCGGCGGCCGCGACGTGCATGCTCCCAGCAGGGCGACGGTGAGGGCCGCGCCGGCCGCCACGAATCGGTTCCGCACCGAGTCACCTCCCGCCTCGCCGATGAAAGTTCCTGGGCCTGCAGCGATGATGTTATTCTCGCGAAAAGAGAATGCCAATATCGGGCCGGTGCCAAGGAGCGACAACGCATGGTGGACCTCGAGATCGACGATGGGCTGGCGGTGCTCACCATCGATCGCCCGCATGCGCGCAACGCCATCGCGCTGGACACCATGGACCAACTGGAGAAGGCGCTCGACGCGGCCGCGGGCGCGCAGGCGCTGGTGATCACGGGCGCCGGCGACCGCGCTTTCGTGTCCGGCGGTGATCTCAAGGAGCTGAGCGCGCTGCGCACCGAGGAGGATGCCGCGGCGATGGCCCGACGGATGCGGGCCATCTGCGACCAGCTGGCCGACTTCCCCGCGCCCGTCGTTGCCGCCCTCAACGGCCATGCCTTCGGCGGCGGCGCCGAGGTCGCCGTCGCCGCCGATATTCGGGTGGCGGCCGACGACATCAAGATCGCCTTCAACCAAGTGGCGCTGGAGATCATGCCGGCCTGGGGCGGAGCCGAGCGGCTGGCCGCGCTGGTCGGACAGAGCAGGGCGCTGCTGCTGGCCGGTTCGGGAACCGCGCTCGACGCGGTCGAGGCCGAACGAATCGGCCTGGTGGACCGGGTGTTGCCGCGCGACGTCTTCGACTCGGCGGAGCAGGGCTGGCGGTCGATCGCGCGGTCGTTGGCGCGCCGCCCGGCGGCCGAGATAAAGCGGGTAATCCGCGGGGTTTCTCCCGAGGAGGCGATAGCATCCTTTGCACGGCTATGGGTTGCCGACCCGCACTGGCAGGCCGCGGAACGGGTCATGGCCCGCAACACCAAACCTCGCCCGGCAGCCGGAGGAGCGTCATGACCATCAATCCGAGGACGGCCATGTGCGTCGGGTCCGTCGCGTCGCTGACTTCTCTGTTAGTGGCATCGGGTGTGCTGGTGGGCGCCGGACGGGCGCATGCCGACGACCCGCCGGTCATGCACCACGTCAAATACACCGTCACCGCACAGAACCCGATCTACACCAGCATCTATTACCTGGACCATGAGCCGGCCATTTTCGCCGACTACAGCCACAACCCCTATTCGTTCACGCCGCACGTCGACGTCGACCTCGCGCCGGGCAAGCCGTGGAGCTACGAGCTGGATCTGTCTAAGCCCGAGGTGTACGCGATGGTCGTGGCCAGCACGGGCACCGAACCCGGCACGCCGGGGCTTCACTGCGATCTGACGGTCGACGGAGCCGTCGTGGTATCCAAGGACGGCCCTAAGGGCGTGCTCTGCTCGATCCGGCCCTGGTGAACCGTCCAGGACGACGGCACACCCGCGATCGGCTTCGGCTCACCTTCCAGCCGGCGCAGGTAACTCTCGACCAGCTGCACGGTTTCGGCGTGCCCGCTCGACATGCCGATCGCCTGCTCGAGCACCAGGAACCGGGACAGGCTGGTCATCAGCACGGTCCACACCACCGGCGGCACGTCCTTGTTCTGCACCCCGTAACGCTCCAGCGCGGCGGCCACCGCCCGTTGTTGTTCGTCGCGGAAACGTTCTGCATAGTAAGCGATTTCGGCCCGCATGTCTTTACGGTGGTTGGCCAGCGCCATGAATTCCATCGATATCTGGGTGAAGGCGGGATCCGTGCCGAACCGCCACACCGCCCACAACGGCTGATCGGACTGCAGCGCTTGCGCCTGCACCGCAAGGCCTTCCTCGGCACGGCGGCGGAAAACCTCGAGGAACAACTCCTCCATGGTGCGGAAGTAGTAGTGCACCAGTTGAGGTTTCAATCCCGCCCGGCTCGCCAGGCGCCGCGAAGTCACCGCCGCATAACCCTCTTCGAGCATCAACCGCTCGGCGGCATCGAGCAGCAGACCACGGTTTTTCGCGTCCGGCGCCCCGATCCTGCGGGCTCCCGAAGAGGCCCCGGACGAGGCTCCCGAAGAGGCCGATGTCATGTCCCTGCTCCGTACTGTGTGCCATCCCTGCCGACCCCACGGATCGTATCGTGGCGCGGCGTTGCGATCTTGACCCTGACATTACCGCCATGCTAAGCAGGTGCTCAGCACATTTTCGATCTCGCAATCGGGCGGCGGTACGGCTTGCCGCCGAACACCACCGGTAAAACCCAGCCCAGGGGGACGCACTCCGATGAGCAATTTCGACTCGATCGACTTCTTCACCGATCCGTCGCTGGTCCCAGATCCGCACCCGTACTTCGACTACCTGCGCAGCCAGAACCCGGTGCTGCGGCTGCCGCACTACGGCGTCGTCGCGATCACCGGCTACGAAGAGGCCACCGAGGTCTACAAGGACCCGGAGACGTTCTCCAACATCGTCGCCCTCGGCGGGCCCTTCCCGCCGCTGCCCTTCACGCCCGAAGGCGACGACATCAGCGCCCAGATCGATGCGCACCGCAGTTCGTTCCCGATGTTCGAGCACATGGTCACCATGGATCCGCCGGAGCACACCAAGGCCCGTTCGGTGCTGGCCAAACTGCTGACCCCGAGCCGGCTGAAGCAAAACGAGGAGTTCATGTGGCGCCTCGCCGACCGCCAGCTCGACGAGTTCCTGCACAACGGTGAATGCGAGTTCATCGCCGAATACTCAAAGCCGTTCGCCACCTTGGTGATTGCCGACCTGCTCGGCGTGCCCGAGGAAGACCACACCCAGTTCCGCACCGTCTTGGGCGCCGACCGTCCCGGCGCGCGGGTGGGCGCCCTGGACCACGAGACGGTCGGCATCAACCCGCTGGAATGGCTCGACGACAAGTTCTGCAACTACATCGAGGAGCGGCGGCGCGAGCCGCGCGCGGACGTGCTGACCTTCCTGGCGGAGGCGAAATATCCGGACGGATCCACGCCCCCGGTCATCGAGGTCGTCCGCTCGGCGACGTTCCTGTTCGCCGCCGGTCAGGAGACCACCGCCAAGCTGCTCAGCGCGGCCCTGCAGGTGCTCGCCGACCGGCCCGACATCCAGCAACAGCTTCGGGAGGACCGCAGCCTCATCCCCGCATTCATCGAGGAGTCGCTGCGGATGGAGAGCCCGGTGAAAAGCGATTCCCGCTTGGCGCGCAGGGCGACCACCATCGGCGGCGTCGACATCCCCGCCGGCACGGTGGTGATGATCCTGCCCGGGGCCGCCAACCGCGACCCGCGCCGGTTCGAGAACCCACACGAATTCGACTTGCGGCGCAAGAACGTTCGCGAACACATGGCGTTCGCCCGTGGCGTCCACTCCTGTCCGGGCGGGCCGCTGGCCCGGGTCGAGGGACGGGTGTCGATCGAGCGCATCCTGGACCGGATGCCGCACATCGAGATCAACGAAACTCACCACGGTCCGGCCGGCGACCGCCGCTACACCTACGAGCCGACCTACATCTTGCGGGGGTTGAGCGAACTGCACCTGACGTTCACCACCGCGGACGCCGTCGCGCCGGTGGGCTGAATCAAACGGTCATCCCGATGAAGTAGCAGCCGAGCATCGCCGCGGCCATGATCACCACCCAGGCATCGGTGAGCCGGCACAGCAGCACCGGCGCGTTGCGCACCTCCATGAACTCGCGAAAGATGATGCGCACCTTGACGAGTGCGATCACGATGACGCTCGCGGTGACCACCGCGCCGGCCTTGCGGGATCCCCCGGCGGAATGATCTATCCCCAGGTAGGCCAGCGTCAGCGCCGACAGCACCAGCCAGACGATCATCAACCGCTTGTTGAATTTCACCGTTTACCTCACCACATACAGCAACGCGAAGATGAGCACCCACAGGAAATCGACGGTGTGCCAATAGGTCGCGCAGGTTTCGACGAGCTCCTGCGAGCGGCGGGCCGGGCTGCGCAGCTGGTAGACGACGACGCCGAGCGCGACGAACCCGATCAGCAGATGCACGAAGTGGATGCCGGTGAGAAAGAAGTAGTAGGTGAAGAAGTCGTTGCTGTCCAACCCGTTTCCGGTGCGCACCAGGCGGGCCCACTCGAACACCTTGAAGAACAAAAACACCGCGGCGAAGGCGGCCGTGATGTACACGTCGCGCAGCGCCGCCCGGTAGACACCGGCCCGCGCCGACTGCACGCAGCGCGCCACCGACCACGAGCTCAGCAGCAGCACCAGGGTGTTGAACACGCCGATCCGCAGGTCCAGGTGCGCCTGGGAGTGCAGAAACAACTCGGGGTTACGGGCGCGATAGAACAGGTAGAAACCGAAATACGCGGTGAAGACCAGGGTTTCGAACAGCACGAAGGCCCACATGTCCGGCTGCCCCGGCACGAACCGGGTTGTCGCGCGCCGCTCGGCCAGCCCGGTCATGACGTCACGCCCCTTTCCCTGGGCGCCGGATCGTCGGGCAGCGGGCCAGTGCCGAAATCCTCGCGGCGGATCATCTGGAACAGCATGACGATGAAAGTGACCTGGTAGATGCCGAACACGACCATGTCCAGCCACCAGGCGATCTGGCCGTCCCAGGCCAGCACGCTGCGCCGGAAGATCCAGCACGGCGCTACGACGACCTCGGTCAACGCGTTGCACAGGTTGAGGTAGCCGAACCACTTGGGGAACACCCGGTTCTTGTCGAGCAGGATCGCGACCATCCAGATCAGCGAGCCGATCAGGAACACCCCCATGGTCCCGTCGAAAGACAGGAAGGCGAAATCGTAGAGCCAGCCGAGCACTTCGCGGTTGCGCTCGGGACGCAGTGTTCCGACGATCAGCGCGATGCACAGCAGCAACATGCCGGGGACCGCGGCCAGCGAGTAGATGACCAGGTACGAATAGCCGAAAGCACGGCTGACGGACATGCGCCGCATGGAATACGCGATGAGGGCGTTGTTGACCGCGGTCATGCCGGTGATGGCGAAGATGACGCCGAAGCCGAACGGGATACCGAGGCGGCGCTCGGAGAACCAATGCGCTTGGGTGGCAAGGTCCCAGGTGGGCTGTGGTGGCGGCTGGACCTGCGCCACGATGAAGAACATCGGGAAGAACGCGGCGTAGAAGACGACGAGCACCGTCCACGCCAGCCACAGCTCCCGTTTGGGGCCATGCCTCAGCTGCCAGAAGATGCGCTGATGCAGCGGGCCTGTGGACGTTGCCGGAGTCAGCACGGCGCTCATGCGCTCACCAATTCATCTGCACGCCCGGTGTTCTCGGCGCGCTCCCGGTAGATCGCCCGCCCCAACACGATGCCCATCACGACGATCCACACCGCGATGGCGACGTTCTTCACCCAGAACGACAGCAAGCCGTCCCACGCCAGCGGGCCGGTCAGCGATACCCCGACGAAGGCCGCGGGCACCAGCGCGGCGGCCACCAGCAGGTTGAAGTGGGCCACCCAACGCGGGAACACCGGACGCGGCTGGTCATCGAAATAGATTGCCAGAGCGAGGATTACGCTTTGCCCGATCAAGAACGGCACCACGATGGTGAAGGTGATCCAGCCGAAGTCGTTGAGCAGCTGGGTCAGTTCGGGGCTGCGTTCCGGCCGGAACGCAGCCAGCAACCAGCAGACGTTGGCGACCAGGAACAGGGTCGGGCCGCCGGCCGCGCAGCCGAGCATGGCGTAGGAGAAGATCGGCGTCCGATGCGCCATGCGACGGATCTGCAGCACGATCAGCGTCAGGATCGGGACAAGGCACACGCCGAACCAGTTGAAAAGGATCATGCTGTACCGGATTTCGGGCAGGTGGGCCGGATCGCGGTAGAACGCGGCAACCTGGTCGGCCGGCAGCGACGGTGACATCGGCGGATTGAAGCCCGGAAAGAGGAAAAACGAGGCGATCCACAGGACCAAGGCAACCGGCAGTGTCCAGAACAGGATCAGCTCGCCGTCGACCCGGCGCGGCCCCCGCGCGTGGCCACCGTCGACGTCGGACATCGGTACTCCCTCCCGAACGAAGTCGGCCATTACTCGACTCGTCAGCGAAGCTAGCCGATCGGCTAGCCTCGGTCAATAGTCGTCGTCTAGTCTCGGTGCGTGGGCACGGCACGGCAGGCGGTCAGCGATGAGCAGTTCTGGCTCGTCGAGCACAGCCCTGCCCGGACGCGGGTGCTCGACGCCGCCCTGGATCTGTTCGCCGCGAACGGTGTCAGCGGTACGTCGCTGCAGATGATCGCCGACGCGGTCGGCATCACGAAAGCCGCTGTCTACCACCAGTTCCGAACCAAGGAGCAGATCGTCATCGCCGTGACCGAGCGAGAACTGGGCCGGCTGGTGCCGGCGCTCGAGGAGGCCGAAGCGCAAGATGACGGGCCGCAAGCCCGGGACGCCTTGTTGGTGCGGGTGATCGAGATGGTGGTTCGTGATCGCCGATTGGTGCGCACGCTGCAGTTCGATCCCGTGGTCGTCCGGTTGCTGGCCGAGCACGAGCCGTTTCAACGGTTCATGGATCGCCTGTATCGGGTGCTGCTGAGCGATGCGGGTCTCGACGGGCGGATCGAGGCCGCCATGTTCTCGGGCGCGCTCAGCACCGCGGTCATGCATCCGCTGGTCGTCGACATCGACGACGAGACATTGCTGGACCGGGTCACCGATCTAAGCCGCCGCCTGCTCGGCCTGCCTCGCAAGCCCGTCGAGTAACGCGGCTACGTGTCGGCGCGGATCCAGCTCATGATGCCGTCGTGCGGATAACACACCAGGAACAGACCGTCGGGCGCCTGCGCGACGTAGTTCTGATAGTTCTGGCACTCGGTGTTTTCTTCCTTGACTCCCGCCATCGGCGGTGACCGGAACCATCTGGGCTGGTATCTCCTCGGCGAGCCGCAGAACATCAGCCGTCCCGGCTGCGCGCCGGGGGGTACGACGCTGTCATCGACACCGAAGACGTAATAGGTGGTGTTATCGCATGGAGCGCCCAGAACCTGGTGCGGCATGATGCCCGGAGTGCAGGCGGGGTAGTCGCACACAGTCGGCCCCGCCAAGGACGGTGGCGCCGCCAGCACGCCCGCGCAGAGCAACGCAGCAACCAGGGCCACGATTGATCGCACCCGATTACTCTGCCATACCTGAAAAGAAAATTCTCCTGCTTGGAGAAGATGACGCGGGACCGGTCGCCGTCACCGTCGTGCCGCAGCCGACGCCAGTGCGTCCCACGCGCGGTGCAGTGCGCATTTCCGCATGTGAGAGCCGCCCGGGAAGCCGGCCGACGAGGGCGTCGAGCTCAGGCCCGAGTGATAAGCTGCTTCTCCGTGCACCATCCGGAGGGGACTGACGCCGACCGGTTCGACGCCGCCTCGACGCCCACCCCGGAAGTGGACGCCGAAGACGAAGTCGCTAAGGCCGAGGCGCGCGCCGCAGCGGCGCGGGAACGCCTGTCGAGGCTGCGCGCAGCGGCCGGAACCACCGGCGACGACGCCGCCGCCGAAGACGTCGAACAGCGTGCCACGAAGTCGGCCCGGGGCCGGCTGCGCCTCCCGCGGCGCCCCGGACGGCCGCGCTGGCTCCGCCTTCCGGGGCGCAGGGCAATCGCCGCCGGCGCCGGGATCCTGCTCGCCTCGGCATCGCTCGGCGCGAGCGGCTACATGGTCTGGCAACACCGGGTCGCCGCACACAACCGGCAGCTGTCGGACGAGTACGCCGCCGCGGCCCGGCAAGATGTCGTGCTGCTGATGTCGCTGAACGCCCAGCACGCCAGGGAGGACATCCAGCGCGTCATCGACGCCTGCACCGGCGATCTCAAGAAGCAATTGGAAGCGACGTCAGGCCTCATGTTGCAAAAGGCAGAGGAGTCGAAGGCCAGCAGCAAGGCAACCGTGGAAGCCGTCGGCGTCGAGTCGATGAGTCACGACTCGGCGGTCGTGCTGGTCGCGGCGAAAACCGATGTCACCAACGCGGACAACACGAACCGGCCACCCGTCGTGTGGCGGATCAGCGTTGGCCTCACGCGCGACGGCGGTCAGCTCAAAATGTCGAAAGTCGATTTCCTGCAATGACTGTCGAGCATGGTTCGTCGCTGGACGACGTGGAGACCACCGACAGGACGGAATCGCCGTCCGCGGGATCTGCTCGCGCCGGTAGGCTTGCCACCATCAAGCTCTGGGCCGGCCGGTGCGCGGCGCGGTGGCGTTCCATTGTCGCGACGGCGTTGGTCGCCGGCGCGGTCGGCGTCACCGTCAGCCTGTACTTCGTTCTGTACCGGCCGGATCAGCGCGTCGGCGACGCGGCCGCACACCGGGCAGTGCAAGCGGCGTCGGACGGTGCCGCGGCGGTGCTGTCCTATGCGCCCGAAAGCTTGAACCGTGATTTCGCGAAGGCGCAGTCGTATCTCACCGGTGATTTTCTCGCCTACTACACCAAGTTCACCGAGCAGATCGCGGCGCTGGCGCAGCAGAAGCAGGTCACCGAAACCGCGAAGGTGGTGCGGGCCGCCGTCTCGGAGTTGCATCCGGACTCGGCCGTCGTACTGGTGTTCATCAACCAGACGGCCACCAGCAAGCAGAAGCCCGAACCGCAGACGACCGCGAGCAGCGCCCGCGTGACGTTGACGAAAGTCAAGGGTTCCTGGCTGATCTCGAAGTTGGATCCGCTGTCGTGACCGCGTCCGTCTTTGGCTCAATCGATTCCGCGCCGCCGGCTCCGGTGTTATTCTCAGCCCGCGAGAACGCCGGCAACCGACGCCGAAAAGCTGCCGTAGGCACTGTCGGTTCATTCCCGCCGAGGAGCACCTGATGCGTTCAGTTCGAACTCTCACCACCGCAACGCTGGTCGCTGCCACCGCATTCGGCGGTCTCGGCGCCGCGGCCACAGCAGGGGCGACAACCAAGGAAGAAGTGGCCGTCAACGGAACGTTCCGCGCCACGTCCATCGGCGACTGGGCCCAGCGCAACGACCAGTACTTCGAAGAGCCGACGGTCGTCCAGACCTGGACCATCAGCTCGACGTGCGACACCTTTCAGGAATGCCATGGCACGGTGACCAGCGACCTGGGATGGACTGCCCCCCTTTATATGAGCGACGGGCAGATGTGGAAGGTGAAACACGAGGTGCCGAATTGGGAGCGGTGCGAGGACGGCACCGCGTTCACCGGGCAGCAGACCTTCTATTTCTACCCGGTGAACGAATACGGCGGCTATCAGCTCGGGTCATCGACCTTCGCCGGGAAGGACAAGACGGTCGGCCCGAGCGGCGCGTGCGGGCAAAACCAGTGGCTCGACATCGCGATGCCGCTGCGCCTGGACAAGCTGAGCTGAGCGAGCACCGCGGCCCCAATACGCTTACCCTGCACTGCTTTTGGTGCGTAGCGCCTTGACCGCTGCGCGGTGTTACGTGGGCAGCATGTCCTTCCATGTCTTGGGCGCTTTCTGGGTCACCAAATCCGACTGCTGATACAGCTTTCCGTCCGGCCCGACGTAACGACCGGTGCGCGGATCGTATTTGGCCACCACGACCGACGGCGCGGGCTTGGATGCCTTGCCTGCGAACGCGCTTGGCGCGGCCTGGGGCGCTGCGCCGTCGACCTGATCCGGTGCCGCGGGCGCCGGTGGTGGCGGTGGCGGCGGGGGAAGTTCCGTCGGCGTCGGGACGTCGAGCGGCGCTATGGGCGGCAGGTCGGCCGACATTCTCGACATGGGCGCCAGCGCCGGTGGTCCCGACGACGGCACCGGCGGCACGGCCGCCCCGACCGAACCCGGTGGCGGATTCTCCCCTCGAGGCCCAGCCGGCGCACCGCGCGGCACGGCCCCCGGCGGCAGCGGCGTCCCCTCGACGGGTCCGAAGATCCTGTCGTTGACGGTGACCCGGTCATCGGGCGGGACGCCCTGAGCAAGCAGATTCGGATCCAGTGGGTAGGGACCCAGGACATGCTGTTTCATCGCCAGCGGCATGAAAGGCTGGTCGCTGTTGCAGATTTCGACGGTGGGCGCCCGCTTGCCCGGGTGTCCCATGCAGGGATAGTTGCGGGCACCGCGGACCGAGAGCGGCGAATCCTGCGGCAGTTTGCAATACAACCCGTCCGGCGTGTCGATGTCACTGAGGTCGTCCGGGGATCGCCAGGTGTTGGGAGGCATGAAGCCGACGGTGCAGATCGGCGGGTCGTCGATCGTCAGCGCGAAGTCACCCTGGGCGGTGCCCTCGGGATGGTTCGGGGCCGCGGCCGCCTGCTCGATGGCAACCGCGGACGGCAGCAACACCAGCAGTTGCTCGAGCGAAGGATGGTAGGTGATGCCGATCTGACCGATGGTGGTCAGGTTGGCGAGCAGCACCGGCAGCGTCGGCTTGATCTGATCGAGCAGTCGCGACGCTTCGTTCGCGGTCTCGGGACCCTTTTCCAGGATGGTGCGGAAGTGGGAATCGTTGTTCACCATCACATCCGAGATGCCGGCGAAGCTACGCGCCCAGGTTCTGATCGAATCGGTGGTTTGTGCCTGGGTATCCAGCAACGGCCCGGTGTCTTCGGTGAGGGCGCGGGTGCGATCGACGACGCCGTTGGCGTCGCGGGACAACGTCTGCGAGGAGTCGATCAGCGATCCAAGGTCGTAACCGGAACCATTGAAGCCCTGGAACGACTCGTCGAGCAATTGGCCGAGTTTGGTCTTCGGGATGCTTTGGACCAGGGCATTGACCTGATCCAGCATTGGCCCGACCGGCTGCGGAATCTTGGTGTCTCGCATGGCGATCACCGATCCGTCGTGCAGGTAGGGCGGTGAATTGGTCCTCGGCCGCAAGTCCACGTACTGCTCACCCACCGCGGACACGCTGAGCACCTCCGCGGTCAGGTCCGCGGGGACCTTCGGTGAAGTGCTAAGCGACAGAGTCGCTTTCACACCGCTCGGGGTCAGCCCCACCGCGGTGACCTTACCGAGCTGAACCCCGCGGTAGGTCACGTTGGAAAACCGGTACAGGCCGCCGGTGGCCGGCAACTCCAGCGTCACCGTCATCCGGCCGATGCCCAGCAGGGTCGGCGCCTGAATGTAGAAGAGCGCCATCGAGATCACGCCGATGGTCCCGGCGATCAGGAAGATCGCCAGCTGGATCCGGACGAAGCGCGTCAGCATCTATCCGCCACCTTCCGTCGGTGCCGTTGCCGCAGGCGGTGTTTGGCCGAGACCCGCGTCGGGCAGCGATGCCGCGCCGGGCGGAGGTCCGGGCAGCGGTGCCGCGCCCGGCGGGGGCCCCGGCAGCGGAGCCGCGCCCGGCGGAGGCCCCGGCAGCGGATCACCCACGATCTGCCTGGGTCCCGGACCGACCCACGGCGGCCGCAGCGGGTCGTGCAGCGGATCGTGGGTGTATTGCAGGTAATACGGGTCGCCGGGCTCCGGCACCAGCGGCTGGTCCAGCTGGCCCCAGTGGGTTCCCAACATCAGGCCACGCTTGAGCCGTGGGATCGACAGGTCCAAATCAACGTGCAGGTTGAAGTAGTCGCCTCGCACCGCCCGGTCGACGAAGTTCTGGGTGAACGGGAATACGAACCCCGCCGCGATCGCGGTGCCGAACTCCGGTCCGACGTCGGCGAGCGCGCGGATGGTCGGCTCCAGGTTCTTGAGGTTCTGCACCAGGTCGGCCTGGGAGTCGTTGACCAACCGGGTGGCGGTGTTGCTGAAGACGCGCAGCTTGTCCAGCGCGGCGGTCAGGCGCGGCCGCTCCTTGATCAGCACATCGAGTGCCGGCGGTACCTTCTGCAGCGCCTGGCTGACAACGTCGCGTTGCTCGGCGAATGTGCCGGCGAGGCGGTTCAGCGCCTGGATGGAGCCGACGATGTTGTCGCGTTGATCGTCCAGCGTTCCGACGAACGTGTCGAGGCGAGTGATCAGGTCACGCACCGCGCCCTCGCGCCCGGACAGCGCGGCGGAGAAGTTGTGGATGATCTCGCCGATCTGTCCAAGCCCTCCCCCGTTGACTACCGCACCCAGCGACGACAGCGTCTGCTCGGTCGACGGGTAGGCCGACGACCGGCTGAGCGGGATGGTGGCACCCGGCTGCAACCGCCCGCTCCCCTGCTGGCCGAGCGGCGTATTGAGTTCGACGTGCATCGACCCCAGCAGGCTGGTCTGGCCGACGGTGGCCACCACGTTGGCCGGGACGACGACATCGCGCTTCACCGAGATCTCGACGTCGGCATGCCAGCCCTGCACCCTCATCTGACCGACGCTGCCGACCACGACGTCGTCGATCATCACCGGCGAATTCGACTCCATCGTGCCGACATTCGGGAGCTCGACATGGTAGATGTTGGCCCCCGGCCCGCGCCCGACCGCGCCGGGCAGCGGTAGTGAATTCAGGCCGTGGAATGCGCATCCCGTGGCGGTCACCATCACGCAACAGCTGATGGCGAACACCCGGCGGGCCGCTACTCGGGCGATCATTGTTGTGGCCCTTGCGCCGGCAGCAGCATGCCGGACACGCCCGGTTCCGGGGGCGGTGGCGGCGGCATCGGTGTCGATGGCGGCGGCGGCAGCGGCATCGCTGCGCCCGGTATCCGCGCAGGCGGCTCCGCCCCCGGCGGTCCCACGGGATCACCGGGCAGGCCGGTGTAGGCCGACACCGCGGGCGGGATCTCGGGCGGTCCGGGCTTCGGGCCCTCGCCGCCGGGGGCGAGGCGCGGTTCGCTGTAGAGGATCTTGGACGGGTCCACCGACTTCTGCAGGAAGATATTGATCGGAATCGGCAGGTTGTTGAAGTTGAGCACCCGCAACCCGGGCCCGAGGAACAGCGAGCACAGCTTGCCCGATTCGACCGCGGTGATGTTCTCGATGGCACCGACTGCCGTGCAGCCGGGCACGGGCAGCGGAACCATGAGGCCCGAGAACGTCGGGTTCGCGAAGTTCATGATCCCGAACCCGCCGACGATGGTTCCGGTGTCGGCGTTGTAGTCGTTGAAGAAGTTGCCCAGCGCGTTCGGCGCCGCGTGCAGGATGTTTTCCAGATCCATGTGGTGATCCACCAAAATCTGTGTGACATCGGCCAACCGGGCAATCTGCTCGCTGGTCTGGTTACGCGTTCCGGCGATGAAACGCTGCACCTCGCCGACCGCCGTCGACAGATCGGTCAGCGCCGCGTCCAGGTCCGACTTGCTGTCATTGACGACGCTGGTGAGCGTGGCCAGTCGGTCGTTGAACTGCACGATCTGGACGTTGCTGTCGCGCAACGCGCCGACGAAGGTCTGCAGGTTTTTGATGATGTCGACGATGTTGCCGCTGCCGTTGGCAAGGATGCGGCCCACGCCCGACAGTTGAGCCAGTGTCTGCCGGAGCTTGTCGCCGTTGCCGTCGAGCGCATTGGCGGCGCTGTCGATGAACCGGCCCACCGACGTCCCCGACACGCCACTCTTGGGCCCCAAATCCGTTGCCAGCCTCATCAATTGGGTCTTGACCTCGTCCCACTCGACCGGCACGGCGGTCCGTTCCACGGGTATCACCGCACCGTCGGGCATGACCGGCCCGCTGTCGCGGTAGGCCGGCGAGAGTTGGACGTAGCGGGCGGACACCAGGTTCGAGGCGACGATAACCGCCTTGGCGTCCGCCGGAATCGGCACATCATGGTCGACCTTGAGCGTCATCTTGGCCTGGGTGCCTTGGGGCTCAATGGATTTGATGTTGCCGACCTTGACACCCGATACCCGCACCTCGTCGTTGGGGTAAATCGCGGTGGCGGTGGTGAAGTAGGCGGTGATCGTCTTTTGCCCGAAAAACGTGTTGCGGACGAGCACGGCGGCGCCGGCGACGATGAGTCCGACCAGGACAACGGCCGCCAGCGCCGCCAGCCTGTTGCGGGGGACCCGGGGGCTCATTGCGACCCTCCGACCCGGCCACCCAACGTGCAGCCGGGGCATACCGGAATCCCGTTGTACGGCCAGGGAATCAGCGACCGAGGAACCGGCGAGGGGTGGCCCGGACCGAGAGCCGTGTCGAAGGTGCGGAATCCCCACAGGTAGTCGAGGAACGGCTGGAAGAGTTGCGGTGCAAGGAAGTTCGGGACGAATGCCGAGTAGGCGTACATGCTCGAGATCGCCTCGCCCACCGTGATCTCGAATTTCTTGAGGCCCGGCAGCGCCTTGCTGATGTTGTCGCGGTTCTTTTCCAGCATCGCGGTGACCGAGTTCAGTCTCTCCAGCGTCGGCGCCAGCTTGCTTTCGTTGTCGTGCACCAACGCCGTCAGCTGCTTGGCCACCGCCGACGTGTTGGCCAGCAGGTCCACGATCTCCTGCCGGCGCGCCACCAGGACTTGGAGCAGCACGTCGGAGTTGAGGATGAGCTTGTTGACCTGCTGGCTGCGTTCGGAAAGAACTCCGGTGACATCGCCGGCGCTCTTGAACAGCTCACCGAGGTTCTTGTTGCGGCTGTTGAGGGTTCGCGACAAGCGAGTGAGCGCGTCGAAGGCCGGCCCCATCTGGGGTGCGATCTGATCGAGCGTCGCAGCCAGCGTGTCCAACGACTGGTTCAGCGCCGTGGTGTTCGTCCCGGCGGTGTCGGTGGTCAAGTCGCTGACCGCTTCGGTCAGCGAGTACGGCGACGACGTGCGCGACACCGGAATCAGTGCCATCGGGTGCATGGTGCCGGTGCCGGCGGACTCCAGCGTCAGCATCCGCTCACCCAGCAGCGTCCCGGTGCGGATGTGCGCGGTGGTCTCCGACCCGAGCAGGATGTTGCCCTTCAGCGCAAAGGTCACCAGGGCGTCGCCGCGATGCAGCTTCACGTCCGACACGGTGCCGACCTTCATTCCCGACACCACCACGGGGTTGCCGGTGGCAAGGCCGCCGGCCTCGGTGAACAGCGCCTGGTACCTGACCATGGTCGCCCACGCGATGAACCGGTCCGGCGACAGTCCCACCAGGATGACCATCACCGCCAGGACGACACCGATGAGCCCGGCCTTGACGAGCCCAGATCCGCGATACTTGAGCATCAGGGTTCCGTGCACCTTCCAGCATCTGAACGGAATATGGGAGCTCGCACCGTCTTGCCCTGAAGGTCCGTGCCGCGCAGCTCCAACATGCATAGGTAGTAGGGGATGGTGGCGCCGTTCGCGCCGAGCCGAACCAGCTTGCGATAGTTCTTGGGCGCCTTGCCAATTGCCGCGTCGAGACGGTCCTTGTCGTTGTCGAGAATCGGCGCCAGCCGATTCAACTGATCGATGGTTCCGGTCAGCGGCGGCCGCGCCTGGGCAAGCAGATCCGCCAGTGAGGCGGTTCCCCGGTCCAGGGCGTCGATGGCGGAACCGATGGTGTTGCGGTCATCGGACAGTCCGCTGACGAGACGCTCGAGGCGATCGACCGCGCCGGAAAACTGTTTGCCGTCTTTGGAGATCGTGCCGATCACGATGTTGAGGTTGTCGATCAGTTGCTGCACGGTTTGGTCGTTGTCGGCCAGGGCATTCGAGAACGACGTCGCCTTGGTGAACAGCGAGTCGAGAGTGCCGCCCTGCCCCTGGAAGACCTGCAGGAGTCCTGAGGTCAACGCGTTGACGTCGCGCGCATTCAGGCCCTGGGTAACGGGTTTGAGCCCGCCGAGCAGCAGGTCGAGATCGAGCGCCGGCGCGGTGCGACTGACGGGAATCTGACCGCCGGCCGGCAGCCGCTTGGGCGAGCCCGGACCGTCGACCAGTTCCAGGTAGCGATCGCCGACCAGGTTGAGGTAGCGGACCGCCGCCCGGGTGCCCTCGGTGAGGACGATGTTGCGGTCGGCGTCGAACTTCACCACGACCTTTTTGTCCGGCTGCAACGAAACGCTGTTGACCGTGCCCACCCGGATCCCGGCGACCCGCACCGACTGCCCCGGCTTGAGCCGCGACACGTCGGTGAACACCGCCGAATAGCCGTTCGTCGCACCCGTGCGGTACTGGCCGAAGATGAAGAACAGGAAGGCGGTCAGCATCGCCATCACAACCGCGAAGATGGCGAACTTGATCAGTGTGGCGCGTGTTCTCATCCGGGCATCCCCACCTGTGCGGAGTTGCGGGGCGGGCCCGCGATCGGCCCGTACAACAGCTGCTTGAGCAGATCGGAGTTGATCAGCAGCTGCGGGTTTCCGTATCCGACCGGGTTGGCCCCGATGTCGGTGATGAATTGCGGCGGGTTGGTGTTGAACGGCAGGGTCGGCAGGCCCATGCACTTGGGGCCGCCGGTGGCCGCGACCTTGGGCAGGTTCGTCGGGTAGCGATAGCGTTCGCCGCCCCAGGTGAGGCTCGCCGAGATGTTGATGCTCGGTTCCGACAGCGGCGGACCGTGCGCGATGGTTATCAGCCCGCCGAAACTGCAAGTGAGCGCCGGCCCGTACTCGTTGGTCAGATCGGTCGTCGGCACGAGTAGATGCAGCACGTTCGTCAGCGGTTGGCGGTTCGTCGACAAGACGTCATTGCCGATGTCGGCCAAGCCGATCGCGCTGATCAGCAGCGCGTCCAGGTTGTGCTGTTCGTCGACCAGTGTCTTGCTGATCCGGGTCGCGTTGGCCGCGGTCTTCACCAGGTCGGGCGCCGCGTCGGCATAGGCGTTCGACACCGTCGGCAGGACGGAGAGGTCATGGCGGAACGCGGGAAGGCTCGGCTCCAGCCGGGCGAGGAACGAATCCAGGTCGCTGAGCGACTGGCCCAGCTGTGGGCCGCGACCACTGAACGCTTGGGCAAGCGCACCCAGGGACTCGTTGAGTTTCGGCGGGTCGATGTGCGACAGCACCGACACCAATTCCTGGAACACCGTGTTGATTTCGACCATGACATGCTGGCCCTGCAGCGTCTGACCGGCGCGCAGCCGCTGGGCCGAGGGTTGGGCGGGTTCCACCAGTTGGATCGACTTGGCGCCGAACACCGTCGACGACGCGATGTCGGCCAGCACGTTGCTCGGGATGAAGTGCATCTGCGACGGGTCCATCGCGAGGTGTATGGCCGCTTGGCCGTTGGGCAGTGATTCGATGGAGGCGACCTTGCCCACCTGCACGCCGCGCATCTTGACCTTGGCGTCCGGGTTCATGACCAGACCGGCTCGTTGCGAAATCACCGTCACCGGAACGGTTTCAGTGAACGAACCCTGAAACAGGCCGACCGCCACGGCGAAGATCAGGCCGATGATGAGGATGGTGGCCAGTCCGAGCAGGGGCGGCAGGTAATTCCGCCCCGCGGGCGGGTGGGCATGGCCCGGCCGCGGGGGTCGACCGGCGATCGCGCCGCGACCGGCTGGCACATTCTGCGTCACTGCCGTTTCACCTCCTCTGCTAACCGGAAAGGTTGAAGTTGCCGTTCGTACCGTAGATAGACAGCGAGACCAACAGCGTCACCGACACCACGACGATGAGCGACGTGCGCACCGCGTTGCCGGTGGCGTTGCCGACACCGGCCGGCCCGCCGGAAGCGAAATAGCCGTAGTACGTGTGGATCAACAGGATGGTCAGCGCCATCAAAATCGCCTGCAGGAAGGACCACAACAAGTCGATGGGGTTCAGGAACGTGTTGAAGTAGTGCTGGTACAAACCCTGTGACTGCCCCAGCAGGAACGTCGTGGTGAACTGACTGGCCACGAACGACAGGATCACGGCGATGCTGTACAACGGCGTGATCGCCAGCATCCCGGCCAGGATCCTGGTGCTCACCAGGTAGGCAACCGGCCGAATTGCCATGCTCTCCAACGCATCAACTTCCTCGTTGATCCGCATGGCGCCCAACTGAGCCGTCACGCCGGCGCCGAAGGTGGCCGCCAGCCCGATCCCGGCGACCACCGGCGCCGCGATGCGCACGTTGATGAACGCGGCCAAAAAGCCGGTCAGCGCCTCGATGCCGATGTTTCCCAGCGAGGTGTACCCCTGAATGGCCAGCGTGCCGCCCGCTGCCAGCGTCAGGAAGCCGACGATCACCACCGTTCCGCCGATCATCGCCAAAGTGCCTGCGCCCATGCTGATCTCGGCGACCAAGCGGACGACCTCGCGCGTGTAGCGGGTAGCCGCGAAGGGCATCCCGGCGAGCGCTTTGCCGTAGAACAGCGCATGATCGCCGATCCCCGCCAGCAGGGCGACCGGCCGCTCGAGTTGGCGGGTCAGTCGTGGGTATGCAGCCCTCAGCGCCACCGACAGCCTCCTACTTCGCCGTCATCTTGATGCCGATCGCCGTGACGACCACGTTGACGACGAACAGGGACATGAACGCATACACCACGGTTTCATTCACCGCGTTGCCGACCGCCTTCGCGCCGCCACCGGTGATCGACAGGCCCCGATAACAGGCGACCAAACCGGCGATGAGGCCGAAAAGAGCTGCCTTGATACAGGAAATGACGACCTCGGGCACGCCCGTCAGCAAGGTGATACCGGCGGCGAACGCACCGGGATTGACGTCTTGCACAAACACCGAAAAGACGTAGCCACCGAGGACGCCGATGATGACGACCAGGCTGTTGAGCAAGAAGGCCACCAAACCGGAAGCCAGCATGCGCGGCGTCACCAGGCGCTGAATCGGATTGATGCCGAGCACTTCCATCGCGTCGATCTCTTCACGAATCGTGCGCGACCCCAGGTCCGCACACATGGCGGTGGCACCCGCACCGGCCACGATCAACACCGTGACCAGCGGGCCGAGCTGGGTGACCGCACCGAACGCGGCGCCCGCGCCGGACAGATCCGCCGCGCCCAGTTCACGCAACAGGATGTTGAGCGTGAAGCTGACGAGCACGGTAAACGGGATGGCTACCAACAGGGTTGGGGCCAACGACACCCGCGCGACGAACCAGGATTGCTCCAGAAACTCCCGCCACTGGAACGGCCGGCGAAACAAGTACTTGACCGCGTCGGCCGACATGGCGAACAAGGCTCCGACGGCCTGCATCGCCCCGGACACGTCGACCTTCAGTCGCAGCGCGGGCAACCCCGTAGACCATCGCTCGGCACGCAAATCCGCCATCGGCCTCAGACCCTTCCCCGCGTTACGAGACCGTCAGTCTTGTTCTTGGGCAACGGCTGCGGTAAATTCAGCAGAATTGACGGCTGTGAATTCGTACCGGCGACGGCGAAATGCCCGGCGGGCAGCTGGTTTTCGGCACCGATGGCCGCTGCTTCGCTCACGCCAGACCTCCGTTCTGTCGCGTGAGTTGGCGCCGCAAAACGAGGGGCTCCACGTCTTGAAGCGTCCGGCGATTATGACTCATGCCGCGTCCAGGCGGAGCGAAAAATGCATAACCGTTATCGCGCGCTCGGCGCTTTGCGCAAACGCGTAAGGCACCCGCGTGCCAACACATGCGACAGTCCGCTCAGGCATGTCAGGGGCTGCTCCAGTCCGGTAGTGCTCAGGTGACGGCGCCGGCCGTCTTGAGTTCGATGATGCGGTCCCAGTCGAGGCCGAGCTCCATCAGGATCTCGTCGGTCTGCTCGGCGAATCCGGGGGCCGGCCCGGTCTGCGGTGCTGCGACGTCGAACTGTACCGGGTTGGCGACGAGCTCCAGCTCGCCCGCCCGCACGATGTACTCGTTCGCCCGGATCTGGGCGTCGTCGGCCGCTTGCAGGGTGTCCTGGACCGGCGCCCACGGCCCGGCGAGGGTGGCGAAGCGCTCGGTCCATTCGGCCAACGTCCGGGTGGCGATGGCCTTGGTCAGCAGTTCCACCGCGTCCGCCGTGTTGGCGGCGATGTTTTCGGCCGTGTCGAAGCGCGGGTCGTCGGCCAGCTCGGGCAGGTCGACATGCCGGCACACGTCGGCCCAGAACTTGGTGGGCTGCATCATCACGAAGGAGATATAGCGGCCGTCGGAGGTCGTGTACAGCCCCACCAACGGATTGTTCGGCGCGCCGTGCACTCCGGGCGGCGGTGATTCCAGCCGCTGGTGCAGATGATTGGTCAGCGCGACGGTGTGGCCCAGCGACCACAGACCGCTGCCCAGCAGCGAGACGTCGACGACGGACGGTTCGCCGGTGCGCTCCCGCTTGAGCAGTGCCGCCGCGATCCCGCCGGCCAGGTTGGTGCCCGAGATGGTGTCACCGTAGGCCGGTCCGGGCGGGGCGATCATTCCCGGCATGCCGGCGGGCGTGATCGTCGCAGCGGTTCCCGCCCGGCACCAGAAGGCGGTCATGTCGTAGCCACCCTTTTCCGATTCGGCGCCCCGGGGGCCGAGCGCGCTCCCTCGGGCGTAGACGATCTTCGGATTGACCGTACGAATGTCGTCGACATCGATGCCGAACTTCTTCCGGTGAGCGGGAAGGAAGCTCGTGAGGAACACATCCGAGCGGCGGGCCAACTCGTAGAGCACTTCCTTGCCCTCCGGCACCGATATGTCCAGCCCGATGCTGCGCTTGCCGCGGTTGGCGTGCTCGATGTTGGGGTTGGGATCGCCCTCGACGCGCAGCATCCCGGTCTGGCGGAGCCCACGCTGCGGGTCACCGGTCACCGCGTGCTCGACCTTGACCACCTCGGCGCCCCACTCGGCCAGCACGGCGCCCGCCGACGGGACGAACCCGTACATGGCGACTTCCAGGACGCGGATGCCTTCCAGCGGCCTCATGCGAGCGCCCCCTCGGCCGGCCCCGCGACAACGGCAAAGGTCTTGCGCTCCAAGAACTCTTCCAATCCCGCAACCCCCATCTCGCGGCCCACGCCGGACTGCTTGAAACCCCCGAACGGGCTGTCGGCGCCAAAGTAATTGCCGCCGTTGATCGAAAAGGATCCGGTGCGGATCCGGCGCGCCACGGCCAGCGCCCGTTCCTGGTCGCCGCTGAACACCGCGCCGGCCAGTCCGTAGATCGAATTGTTGGCGATGCGCACCGCGTCGTCGTCATCGTCGAACGCGATCACCACGAGCACCGGCCCGAAGATCTCCTCTTGGGCGATCTCGCTGTCCGGGTCGACATTGGTCAGCAGCGTCGGCGCATAGAAGAAGCCGGGATCCAGCCGCTTGCCCCCGGTGACCAGGGTGGCGCCGGCGGCCACCGCCCGCTGGACCATGCCGTCGACCTTGTCGCGCTGCCGCTCGTTGATCAGCGGGCCCATGTAGGTCTTGGGGTCGGCCGGATCGCCGTGCCGGACCTTGGCGAAGTTCTGCGCGATCAGTTCGACGATCTCGTCGTGATGCGAGCGGGGCACCAGCAGCCGGGAGGTGAGCGCGCAACCCTGGCCCGCGTGGGTGACCATGCTGAAGGCCGCGAACAGGGCCGCGCCGGCGAAGTCGGCGTCGTCGAGGATGATGGCCGCCGATTTGCCGCCCAGCTCCAGGAAGACGCGCTTGACGGTCTGGCTCGCGGCGGCCATGATCTCCCGCCCGACGGCGGTCGACCCGGTGAAGGTGATGACGTCGACGTCCGGGCTGGTGGTCAGGGCGACGCCCGCGGCCGGGTCCGCCGAACTGAGCACGTTGACCACGCCGGCGGGGATGTCGGTGTGGTTGGCGATCAGTTCGCCCAGCGCCAGGGTGACCAGCGGCGTGTCCGGGGCGCCCTTGAGCACCACGGTGCAGCCGGCGGCCAGCGCCGGCGCCAGCTTGGCCAGCGCCAACTGGTTCGGATAGTTGTAGGCGATGATGGCGCCCACCACTCCGGCGGCTTCCTTTTCCACCCAGCGGTGGTGGCGCAGGCCGCGCGATTCCTTCTCGCCGAGGTCTTCGGTGAACGGATAGCTGCGCAGCAGGTCGGCGTAGAAGCGCACGATTCCGATCGGCTCGTCGAGCTGAGCGCCGTGGGTTAGCGCACGGGTGGCGCCGACTTCGGCGATGGTGAGCTCCCGCAGCTCGTCGGCGTGCTCGAGCAGCGCCCGGTGCAGCTGGTCGAGGCAGCGGATCCGCAGCTCGACATCGGTGGCCCAGTCGGTGCCGTCGAATGCCCGGCGGGCCGCCGCGATGGCCGCTTCGGCCTCGGCCGTGCCGGCGTCGGGGGCGTGCCCGATCACCGCGCCCGTCGCGGGATTGATCGAGGGGAATGTCGTGCCGGCGGTGACCAGCCGGCCGTCGATCAACAGCCGGCGGTCGACATGGGCGGCGGGCGCGGCGTCGGCCGTCGCGGCGGTCGCTGAGCTCCCCGTGACGGGCTCTGCCGTGTCCTGGGCAGGCATTCCGGTACCCCCTGATGTGGTGGCGGTCACGATAATTTCATTCTCTTCCCCGGCGAATCTTACATTCGAGTTTCGATAATTCAAGAAAGTCTCAGGAATGAGATCGAGCTGCTGACCAGCGGCGCGAACGGCCGTACGCTGTGGATCCCGCCCTCTCCGTGCAGGCTGGACGCGGTGTTGTGCGCGTGTTGCACGCCGCTCCGAACGGAGAGTAAGGTTCTCATAATTGTAAGGGAGATTCTTTGTGACTGAAATGGCGTCCTTCGGAGCAGAGGCCTCGAGATGAAGACTGCGGTGGTCACCGGCGGCGGATCCGGCATCGGGCTGGCCGTCGTCGAGCGGTTGCGCGCCGACGGCTTGAACGTCGCCTCCATCGACCTGCGGCCGTCGGATGCGGAGCTGGCTTTCACCGCCGACGTCACCGACCGGTCGCAGGTGGACGCCGCGCTGTCGGCCATCCGCGCCCAACTCGGGCCGGTGACGGTGCTGGTGAACGCGGCGGGCCTGGACGGCTTCAAGAAGTTCAACAACATCACGTTCGAGGACTGGCAGCGGGTGATCGACGTCAACCTCAATGGCGTCTTCCACACCACCCAAGCGGTGTTGCCCGACATGATCGAGGCGGGCTGGGGACGCATCGTCAACATCTCTTCGTCGAGCACCCATTCGGGTGCGCCCTACATGAGTCATTACGTGGCGGCCAAGTCGGCGGTCAACGGCCTCACGAAGTCGTTGGCGCTGGAGTACGGGCCCAAGGGCATCACGGTCAACGCCGTGCCGCCGGGCTTCATCGACACCCCGATGCTGCGCGCCGCCGAGAAGAACGGGTTCCTGGGCGACATCGAGGAGACCATCGCCCGGACCCCGGTGCGCCGGATGGGCACGCCCCAGGACATCGCGGCGGCCTGCGCATTCCTGGTGTCCGAGGAAGCCGGCTACATCACCGGTCAGATCTTGGGCGTCAACGGCGGCCGCAACACCTGAACGGTAGGGATCGGTCAGCGGCGCCCGGCAACAAGCATCAGGTGAGAGGAGACAGCCCGTGAAGGTTTGGGTGGATTCGCAGCGATGCCAGGGCCACACCCTGTGTTCGATGATCGCCCCGGATTCGTTCCAGCTCAGCGACATCGACGGCAGTTCATCGGCGATCGACGAAGTGGTGCCCGCCGACCGCGAGGACCAGGTTCGCGAAGCCGCGCAATCGTGTCCGGAGCAGGCCATCATGATCACCGACGACGCCTGAACCGGCACCGACCAACAGACATCGAGGGAGACGAAGCGTTGAGTGTCGACGACGGCGTCAATGACAGCGACCGCAAGAAGAACCGGTATCACTTCGACCGGCATTCCCCGGACTATCGGTCGCGGTTCAAGGCGATCACCGAGGAGATGCACGCGAAGTGCCCGATGGCGTGGACGGACACCTACGGCGGGCACTGGGTGGCGGCCGGCAGCCACGAGGTCTTCGAACTCGCCCGTTGCCCCGCCGTGTCCAACGACCATGACATCAACGGCGAACGTCGTGGCTACAAAGGCATTTCGATCCCCACGGCCAGCCGCGTCAGCGCGGTGCGCGGCGGCATCCTGGAAATGGACGACCCCGAGCACCGCATCTATCGCACGGTGCTCAACCCGTACCTGTCGCCGGCGGCGGTCAAGCGCTGGGAGCCGTTCATCGACGAGGTGACCCGCGCCGCGCTGGACGAGAAGATCGAAGAGGGCAGCATCGACTTCGTCGACGACCTGGCCAACATCGTGCCGGCCGTCCTGACGCTGGCGATGCTGGGCATTCCGCTGAAGAAGTGGAAGATGTACAGCGAGCCGGTGCACGCTGCGGTCTACACGCCCGAGCACTCTCCCGACATCGAGCGCGTCACCGCCATGCACCGCGAGATGGGCCTCGACATGGTCAACAACATGCTCGAGATCCGCGAGAACCCGCGCCCCGGCATCGTGAATGCGCTGCTGCAGATGCGCATTGACGGGGAGCCCGCGCCGGACCTGGAAATCCTCGGCAACCTGGGGCTGGTCATCGGCGGCGGGTTCGACACCACGACCGCCCTGACCGCCCATTCGCTGGAATGGCTGTCCGAGCATCCCGAACAACGACAGCTGCTCAGCGACGAACGCAAAACGCTGCTCGATCCCGCCACCGAAGAGTTCCTGCGTTACTTCACCCCGGCGCCCGGCGACGGCCGCACCTTCTCCGAGGACTTCGAACTCGACGGCACCGTGTTCAAGGAGGGCGAGCGGCTGTGGATCTCCTGGGCGATGGCCAACCGCGACCCGGCGGTCTTCCACGACCCGGACGAGGTGATCCTCGACCGTAAGGGCAACCGGCACTTCAGCTTTGGGCTGGGCATCCACCGCTGCATCGGGTCGAACGTGGCGCGCACCGTGTTCAAGTCGATGCTCATCGCGGTGCTCGACCGGATGCCGGACTACCGCTGCGACCCCGAGGGCACCGTGCACTACGAGACCATCGGCGTCATCCAGGGCATGCGCAAGCTGCCGGCCACGTTCACCCCGGGCCGCCGGATCGGCGCCGGGCTGGACGAGACGCTGGAGAAACTGCAACGCATCTGCGACGAGCAGGAGCTCGCCCGGCCGATCACCGAGCGCAAGGAGGCCGCCGTCATCGACTAGGGTCTCGACGAACCGTTGACTGTCGCGATTTTTCGGAGTAGGCCCTGTTCAGCGTGACCGCGCCTTATATTCGGGCCACGAACCTGTGCAGAGATGGGAGACGGATCGGTGAAGCCTTTCGCCGTGGGCCTTGCGCTTGCCACCGCCGCGTTGACTCTTACGCCGACCGCGCACGCCGACATCCAGGTCGGCAACTACCGGGTGGACACGGCCCGGGATCCCGGCCACAGCTGGATCTGGGCGATCAGACCCTGCAGCTACGATCGAGGACCGGAATGTCTGACGGTTGAAGCGATTCCGCAACCGAACGGACAAGCGGCGTGGTGGAAGTCGGACGCACATCTGTCCAACGGCCGCTACACCATGGCAGTTGACGTTCCCGACGGTGTGCGCTGCGTGGTCCAGTTCTTTCCCTCGCACGATGTTTACTCGTGGGACCCGGCGACGATGTCGGGTCAGGTCGACTCGACGTTCGACACCGGTTGCGGCGGCGGACCGGGGGGCAGCAACAGTTGGCCGTTCTCGCTCGTGCGATGGTAGCCGCGTGAGACCTATAGGAGTCAGTCGATCATGAGGGCGACGGGCAGCGAGCACCATGGCTGACGCGAAGAAGCCGCCGCACGATTCGGCCACCTCCGACGAGGACGTGAAGGCGTTGCTCGAGGAGGCCGAGGCCGAAGCGGCCGAAGCCGAAGCGCTGGCCGCGGCGGCGCGCGCCCGCGCTCGTGCCGCCCGGCTCCGGCGGGAAGCGCAGGCTCAGGCGGCGAAGGCCGCTGCAGAAACCTCCGAAGCCGACGAGCATGCGGCCGACGACGAGCCGGCGGAGACCGACGATGAGGTCTCCGACAGCGTGGAAGCAACCGACGCCGACGACACGGAGACCACGCAAGCGGAGACCAAGGAGGCGGCCAAGGAAACCGAGCCCAACGAGGAAGCCGCCGAGGAAACCGCCGAGGACGCAGAATCGGAATCCAAGGCCCGCTCCCGGCGCCGCCTGCGGTTGCCGTCGTGGTCCGTGGCGTGGAAGGCGGCCGTCATCGCCCTCATCTGTGCCTTCGTCGCCGCCAGCGGATACATGATGTGGGAGCGCCATCAAACCACCGAGCGCAACCAGCGCATCGCGAACTTCCTGGCGGCTGCCCGGCAAGGGGTGGTCAACATGACGTCCCTGGACTTCAACAAGGCCAAGGAGGACGTCCAGCGGGTGATCGACAGCTCGACCGGCCAGTTCCGCGACGACTTCCAGCAGCGTGCAAAGGATTTCACCACCGTCGTCGAGCAGTCCAAGGTGGTCACCCAGGGCACCGTGAACGCGGCGGCCGTGCAATCCATCGACGGGAATTCCGCATTGGTGCTCGTCGCGGCGACATCACGGATCACCAACGCCGCCGGCGCCAAAGACGAGCCGCGCAACTGGCGGCTCAAGGTGACCGTCACCGACGAGGGCGGACAGTACAAGATGTCCAAACTGGAGTTCGTTCCATGAGCGAGGACAACCGCAGCAGGGACGCCGCCGACGACTCTGCTGACCGGCCCGAACCCGGTCGGCCCCGCGCGCGACGCAACGTGAAAGTTGTTCCGATCGTTCTGATTTCGCTTCTGCTGATTTCCGGCGCCGGGACGGCCTGGCTCTACTTCAAGGAGTACCTGCCGGACAAGCGCACTGACGCCCGGGTCGCGAGCGCGGTGGTCAATGCGGCGTCCGACGGAACGGTCGCGCTGCTGTCCTACTCGCCCGACACGCTCGACAAGGACTTCGCCGCCGCCAAGTCGCACCTGTCCGGAGATTTCCTGTCGTACTACAACCAATTCACCGAGCAGATCGTGGCTCCGGCCGCCAAGCAGAAATCGCTGAAAACCAACGCCCGGGTGTTGGGGGCCGCGGTTTCGGATCTACATCCGGACTCGGCCGTCGTGCTGGTGCTGGTCGACCAGAGCACCACCAGCAAGGACAACCCCGACCCGGCGATGGCGTCCAGCAGCGTGCTGGTGAGTCTGACCAAGGTCAACGGCAAGTGGCTCATCACCAAATTCGACCCGGTCTAGGCGCCCGGTGAATGCCGTTGCGCCGCCGGCGTTCACTGTGCGCTGACGGCGACGACACGCCGACAACGGCCGCCGTGGCGTGACAATCAACGCGGTGACTTCGCGCTGCGGCCCGCGGGCACCCAGACGGCCTCCAAGAATCCGTCAAGGATTCCGCGAGGCCGGCATTCGATCCTCTTCTCAGCCGAACCATCGATGCGCCGAGGAGGAATCGCCATGCCGAGCAACCACATTTCGCTGATGCATGGTTGGCTGCCGGTGGCGATCCAGGCCGTGGCCGGGATAACGCTGAGCCTGGCCGCCGGATGGCGGTCGCGTCGCTGGCGGCTGTTGTGGCTGCCGTCCGCCGCGGTTTTGGGCGTGGCGACGGCCGTCGGGGCGCACCGCTGCATCAGCACGCGGGCCCCGCAGGCGCTGTTCGTCTGGATCGCGTTGGCCGGCATGGCGATCGCGATCCTGCTCCTGGGCTGGCGCGGTGCGCGGTGGTGGCGACGCGGGCTGTCCATCCTGGCCGTGCCGCTGTGTCTGCTCTGCTCGCTGCTGGTGCTCAACCAGTGGGTCGGCTACTTCCAGACCGTGCAGAGTGCGTGGAGCCAGTTCACCTCCGGTCCGCTGCCCGACCAGACCGACAGGGCCACCGTCACCACGCTGGCGGCGCTGGGCGCCAAACCGCCGCACGGCAGCCTGGTGCCGGTGCAGATCCCCGAGGACGCCTCGCATTTCAAGCATCGCGAGGAGCTGGTGTACCTACCGCCGGCGTGGTTCGCGAGCTATCCGCCGCCGCAACTGCCGACGGTGCTGATGATCGGCGGCATGGTCAACACCCCCGCCGACTGGGTGCGCGCCGGCAATGCGGTGGACACCGTCGACGCGTTCGCGGCCGCCCACGGTGGCAACTCGCCGGTGCTGGTGTTCGCGGACCCGGGCGGCGCATTGGACAACGACACCGAATGCGTCAACGGCAGCCGCGGCAACGCCGCCGAGCACCTGACCAAAGATGTTGTGCCCTATATGATTTCGACTTTCGGCGTCAGTAAGGACCCGTCCCGCTGGGGCATCGTCGGCTGGTCCATGGGCGGGACCTGCTCGGTGGACCTGACCGTCATGCATCCGGCGCTGTTCAGCGCGTTCGTCGACATCGACGGCGACCTGACCCCCAACACCGGAACCAGGGAGCAGACCATCGCCGACCTGTTCGACGGCAGTGCCGACGCGTGGGCGACATTCGATCCGACGACGGTGATCGCCCGCCACGGCCGCTACACCGGCGTGTCCGGATGGTTCGCGGTCTCCTCGACCGGCTCGCCGTCACCGCGCCGCGACGTCGACGCCGTCGACACCTCCGCGATGGCGGTCGCGGGCCGGGCCGCCGCCGATCCGGGTGACCAGGCCGCCGCTGCCGCCTCGCTGTGCGCGCTGGGCCGGGCCAACGGCATCGACTGCGCGGTCGTCGCCCAGGGCGGGCACCACGACTGGCCGACCGCCGGCACGGCCTTCGCCACCGCGTTGCCGTGGCTGGCCGGCCAGCTGGGCACTCCGGGGGCGAGCCGGATTTCCTTGCCCGGCAACGCCTCTCGGCAAGCGCTGTGACGGCGCTAACCGCGCGGCAGGCCGAGCACCCGCTGGGCGATGATGTTGCGCTGGATCTCCGAGGTGCCCCCGGCGATGGTCCCGGAGAAGCTGCGCGCGTAGCGCTCGAACCAGCTGGCGAAGTAGTGGTCGAGGTTCATGTGCGCGTACGGCCCGGTCTGCCCGGGGTGCACGAGTCCGTCGGCGCCCGCGGAGGTGAGCGCCAGTTCCATGGCGCGCAGCTCGGCTTCCGAACCGAGCAGCTTGAGCACCGAGATGGCGGCGACGTCGTCTTCGCCGCGGGCGGCGCGGGCCAGCGCCGCCGAGCCGAGCAGCCGCAGCGCCTGTCTGTCCATGATCGTGCTGGCGTACTGGTCGCGCTCCACCTCGGTGCCGGGCTGGAAGTCGGCGAGCATGTTCTCCAGGCGGTCCGCGAACCCCAGCCACATCATGGTGCGCTCGTGACCCAGCGAACCGTTGGCCACCAGCCACCCTTGGTTGAGTTCACCGACCAGGTTCTCGGCCGGCACCCGCACGTCGGTGAAGAACACCTCGTTGAAGTCCTTGTCGTCGATCGAACAGATCGACGGGAACGGCCGACGGACCAGGCCCGGGGTGTCGGTGGGGATCACCAGGGCGCTGATTCCCTTGTGCTTGGGCGCATCTGGATCGGTTCGCACGAAGGTCAGCAGGACGTCGGCGTCATGCGCCCCGGAGGTCCACACCTTTTGCCCGTTGACCACGAAGTGGTCGCCGTCCAGCACCGCGCGGGTGCGCAGCGAGGCGAGATCCGAACCGGCGCTAGGCTCGCTCATGCCCAGCGACGCGGTGATCTCGGCGCGCAGGATCGGCACCGCCCAGCGCTGCTTTTGTTCGTCGCTGCCGAACGACAACAGCGACGCCGCAACGATATTCACGCCCTGCGGGTTGAAGCTGTGGTAGATCCGGCGGCGGCTGAGTTCCTCGAGATAGACGAACTGTTGCAGCACCGTGGCGTTGCGGCCGCCGTACTCCGGCGGCTGGCTGGGCAGCAGCCAGCCGTTGTCGAAGAGCAGCCGTTGCCAGCGGCGCGCCCACTGGGGCATGTGCGAGACCGATCGCGGACGTTCCAGGGTTTCGCTTGCCGGGGGCAGGTTTTCGTCCAGGAACGCCGCGAACTCGGCGCGGAACGCCTCGACGTCGGGATCAAAAGTCAGCTGCACGGTATTCCTCTGCGATCCGCGCCCGGTGCTCCGCCGCGCCGCCCAGCATCAGCTCACCCGCCTTGGCCCGCTTGAGCGCGAACTGCAGGTCGTTCTCCCAGGTGAATCCCATGGCGCCGTGCAGCTGCAGGCCGTGCCGGAAGGCCAGCGACTGGCACTCCCCCGCCGACGCCTTGGCCATTGCGGCGGCCAGCCGGCGCCGGGGATCATCGGCCGCGATCGTCAGCGCGGCGAAATAGGCCAGCGCGCGGGCCCGTTGCACGGCGACGTGCATGTCGGCGGCCTTGTGCTGCACGGCCTGGAACGAGCCGATCGGCACGCCGAACTGCTGACGGCTTTTGACGTGCTCGAGCACCAGATCGAGGATGCGCTGGCAGGCGCCGACCATGGTGATCGCCATGCCGGTCAGCGCCACATGGTGTGCGCGCTCGGGATCGACGCTCAGCCGGGCGCTGTCGGGCACCCGCACCTCGGCGAACGACAGGTCGGCCACGTGCAGCACCGGGTCGAACACCGCCGTGCGCCTTGCCGACACCTGATTGGCCGCCGTGATGAACACCCCGGCGTCGGTCACCACCGCGAGGCGGTCGACGCGGTCGCCGTCGAGCACGTGGCGCGCGGTGCCGTCCAACACCCAACCGTCGGCGTCCCGGTAGGCGCAGACCCCGCCGTATACGGCGGTCCCGGACTGGTGCGGATCGAAGTGCTCGCCCACCAGCGGCGCGAACTGGCTCATCGTCGCCAGGAAGGGTGTGGGGTCGGTGGCGTGGCCCAGCTCTTCGAGAACGATGGCCAGCTCGACGGTGCTCTCCGGGTCGTTGAGCTCCGTCCAGCCCTGGTCCACGTAGGACTTCCACAGCGGGCTGGGGTCGACGCCCTCCTCGGCCACGCTGCGCACCAGCGACGGCGGGCATTGCTTGGTGACGGCATCGCGCACCGTGCTCTGCCACAGCCGCTGATCAGCATCGAATTCCAACAGCATCGGCGCCGCCTCTCGTCGTGACCGTCCCGGCGAGAATAACATTCTCGGTTGCGGAAGTAATAATCTCGGAATCCGGGCATGGACTCACGCGACGGCGGTGGCGGGCCGGAATTCCCGTGCGTTAGAGGCCGCTGAGCAGGCCGTCGGCCGGGGCGTCCCAGCGGTCGAGGTTCACGAACTCGGCGAGCGGACGGCGGCGCAGCGGCCCGTGCTTGCCCTTGGGCCAGCCGACGACGATGTGACCGGCGATCATCCAGCCCTCGGGCACCCCGACGGCCTCACGCAGCAGTTGTTCCCCGCCATAGGACGCCCAGCTGGTCAGGCAGGCGCCGAGCCCCTGGGCGCGGGCGGCGAGCAGGAAGTTCTGCATGGCCGGGAAGATGGACCCGCCGAGCAGCAGCTCCGAGGCCGTCGGGTAGTGCGCCTGGGCGAACAGCACGGAGGTGAATTCGCCTGCGCGGTCGTGTAATTCGTAGGTGGCCCGGTAGGTGCGGGCGCGACGGCTGTGGTCGTCGGGGGCGGGTCGGCTCATTCCGTAGACCGGCTCGATCACTTCCAGCGCCTGGGCCGCGGCTTTGGCCACCACCGCCCGTTGTTCGGGAGAGCGCAGCACCACGAACCGCCAGCCCTGCGCGTTGGCGCCGGAGGGCGCCCACCTGGCGGCTCCGAGGCAGCGCGCCAGCGTCGCATCGTCCACCGGCTCGTCGGTGAAGCGCCGGATGGTGCGGGCGGTCGACATCACTTCCCAGACGTCAGCGGTTGCTTGAGCCACTGCCTCTCCTCACCTTTCCCCGGTCATCCGAAAACGTATTACCGTCCCTCACAAGCCAATTGGCCGTCAATGCGGCCCGGCAGTCCGCCACCGCGGACGGGGACGGTCCGTTTGACCCTCGACTGTAGACCTGCGGACCCGGGGCACGGTGTAAGACTGCGCTCAGGCAATCGGAGCCTCAGCGAAGGACCTCAGCGAAGGAGAAGTGCATTGGATCGCGAAAGATACGAGCGGGGGTTGCGAATTCGCTCCGACGTTCTGGGCGAGCAGTACGTCAACCGGGCGTTGGCCGACGCGGACGAGTTCACCCGGCCCCTGCAAGATCTCGTCACCGAATACTGCTGGGGTGCCGTGTGGGGCCGCGAGGAGCTGCCCCGCAAGACCCGCAGCATGCTCAACCTGGCGATGATCGCGGTGCTCAACCGGCCCCACGAATTGCGGATGCACATCACGGCGGCCCTGACCAACGGTGTGACCCGCGAGGAGATCCGCGAGGTGTTCCTGCAGGTGGCCATCTACGCCGGTGTGCCGGCGGCGGTTGACAGCTTCCGCATCGCCCGCGAGGCGTTCGCCGAACTCGATCGGGAGAACTCATGACGATCGGCTTCATCGGGCTGGGAAACATGGGGTTTCCCATGGCATCTCGGCTCATTCGCGAACAGCACGACGTCGTCGCCTTCGACAGCCGCCGCGAGGCCCTCGAACGCCTCGTCGCCGCCGGGGCGCGCCCCGCCTCGTCGCCAAAAGAGGTGGCCGACGGCGCCGAAACGGTGCTGGCCAGCCTTCCCACCCCGGGCGCGTCACTCGAGGTGGCCACCGGCACCGCGGGCGTGATCGACGGCGCGCGGGTGAAGCGCTATGTCGACCTGTCCACCGTCGGCAGCCGGACGGCGATGCGGATCCACGACCTGCTGGCGCGGCGGAACATCGTGGCCCTCGACAGCCCGGTCAGCGGCGGCGTCGGCGGCGCCGAGCAGGGCACGCTGGCGCTCATGGTGTCCGGCCCGCGCGGCGAATTCGACGTCATACGAACCACACTCGAAGCCCTGGGCCGACCCTTCTACGTCGGCGACAAACCGGGCGCGGCGCAGACGATGAAGCTGGCCAACAACATCCTGGCCGCCAACGTCTTGGCCGCCACGGCCGAGGTCGTCGTGATGGGGGTCAAAGCCGGGCTGGACCCCGCCGTGATGATCGAGGTGCTCAACGCCGGATCCGGCGCGACGAGCGCCAGCCGCGACAAGTTCCCCCGCGCGATCCTGCCGCGCAGCTTCGACTACGGCTTTGCCACCGGCCTGATGGTCAAGGATGTGCGCCTCTATCTCGACGAGGCGAGCGCGCTCGGCGTGCCCGCCGAGGTGGCCGAGACGATCGCGCGGCTGTGGGAGACCACGGCGCGCGAGGAAGGGCCGGAGGCCGATTTCACGACGGTGATCAAACCGCTGGAGCGGGCCGCCGGCGTCACGGTGGGCCGGTCCGCGCGGTAACCGCGACGGCTCGGCCGGCGGCGACGCACCGTTACTAATCCGTGCGAGAATGTTATTATCCTAATTGAAGAACCCAAGTGGCCCAGCCAGCCGATAAATGCCCTCTCACCAGGGAAGATGATTAGACGAAATGCTTACCGGAAACCCATTGATGCGGCGCCGACGAGAATGTTAGATTGCCTATCAGATGATCTTGCCCGGCTCGCTTCGGCTGCCGGAGCCGAAGGGTGGCTCTCGTGATCGAACACGCTGACGGAACACGTACGCCCGTCATCGATGCCAGCGTGCACATCTTCTTCCCGTCCAACAAGGACCTGCGTTCCTTCCTGCGCGAGCCGTTCAAGAGCCGCGGTTTCCCCGACTACGAAATGGACTGGTACGGCGCGCCGGGCAGCGAGTACGCGCCCAACACCGACGGGCCCGACGGCCAGTACCCCGGTTCCGACCCGGAATTCGTTGCCCACGAACTGTTTTCGAAACGCGGCGTCGACGTCGCCGTGCTGCATCCGATGGGGCGCGGCATCATGCCGGACCGGCATCTGGGCAGCGCGCTGCACGCCGCGCACAACGAGATGATGGTGTCGCGCTGGCTGGACTCACCGGAATTCGGCGAGAAGTTCCGCGGCACCATCCGGGTCAACCCCGACGACATCGCCGGCGCGCTGCGCGAGCTGGAGAGATGGCGGTCCCACCCGCGCGTCGTGCAGCTCGGCATCCCGCTGCAGTCGCGGGAACTGTACGGCAAACCGCAGTTCTGGCCGCTCTGGGAGGCCGCCGCCGACGCCAACCTGCCGGTGGCCGTGCACATCGAGACCGGAGAGGGCATCGGGTTTCCGCCCACCCCGTCCGGGCACACCCAGACCTACGAGCAGTACGTCAGCTTCATGGCGCTGAACTACCTGTACCACCTGATGAACATGATCGCCGAGGGTGTGTTCGAGCGGTTCCCCGCACTGAAATTCGTGTGGGCCGACGGCGCCGCCGACTTCCTGACGCCGTTCATGTGGCGGATGGACACCTTCGGCCGGCCGCACCTCGAGCAGACGCCGTGGGCTCCGCGCATTCCCAGCGATTACATCCCCGGGCACGTGTATTTCGTCCAGGGCAGCCTGGACGGGCCCGGCGACGCCGACTTCGCGGCGGAGTGGTTCGGCTTCACCGGCAAGGAAGACATGGTGATGTTCGGCTCCAGCTATCCGCACTGGCAGTGCGCCGACGTGCACAAGCTGCCCCCGGCGCTGTCCGCCGAGCAGCGCGAGAAGCTGTGCTGGCGCACCGCGGCGGATCTGTACGGGATCGACATTTCTGTCGACCTGGCCGCGAGCTAGTCGCAGAATAGGGAAAGGGATACGGAGGAGGTCGCCATGACGCTCACCCACATGCAGGAGCGGGTCCCCGCCGCCGAACGCATCGCCGTCCGGTGCGTGGACTCAGATGTGCACCCGGTGCCCAAGCGGGGCGAGATCACCCCGTACATCCCCGAGCGGTGGCGCAAATTCTTCTTCGAACACCGAGTCGGCGAACTCATCTACTACGACGCCCCCGACTATGCGCACGCCTTCGCGATGCGCACCGACACCTTCCCGCCGGACGGCGAGTTCCCCGGCAGCGACCCGGACATGGCCTTCCGCCAGCTGATCATGGAGGCGGGCTCCGATATCGCCATCCTCGAGCCCGCCGGGCGCACCCCGCGGATCGGCGAGGCGCACCAGGCGTACTGCAGCGCGCTCAACGACTGGCAGGCCAACCACTGGCTGGACAGCCGCAACAACTGGCACGAACGCTGGCGCGGCTCGATCTGCGCCGCCATCGAGGACCCCGAGGGCGCCGTCGAGCAGATCGAGAAGTGGGCCGGCCATCCCTACATGGCGCAGATCCTCATCAAGGCCGAACCGCGGCCGTCCTGGGGACACCCCAAGTACGACCCCATCTGGGCCGCGGCCACCAAGCACGACATCGTGGTCAGCTGCCACCTGTCGCGCAGCAATTACGAGATGCTGCCGACGCCTCCGGTCGGATTCCCCAGCTACAACCACGATTTCATGGTCACCTACTCGCTGCTGGCCGCCAACCAGGTGATGAGCCTGATCTTCGACGGGGTGTTCGACCGGTTCCCGACCCTGCGGATCGTGTTCGTCGAGCACGCGTTCACCTGGATCCTGCCGCTGATGTGGCGGATGGACGCGATCTACGAGGCCCGCAAGTCGCGGGTGGAGATCAAGCGCAAGCCAAGCGAATACGTCAAGGACCACATCAAATTCACCACCCAGCCGCTGGACTACCCCGAGGACAAGACCGAGCTGACCCGGGCGCTGGAATGGATGGAGTGCGACAAGATCCTGCTCTACTCCTCGGACTACCCGCACTGGACGTTCGACGACCCGCGCTGGCTGGTCAAGCACCTTCCCAAGGCGGCCCGCGACGCGGTGATGTACAAGAACGGCATCGCGACCTATCACCTGCCCGAGACGGTGCCGGTGCTCGAGGGTCAGGTCCGGGTGCTCTGAATTGGCATCCGAAACCGAGGGGGCCCAGACCAAGCGGCCCGAACCCCGACTCGCCCAGGGCCGCGAGCACGTCGTCGCCACGGTAGACGAAATCCCGCCGGGCACACACAAACTGGTGCCGATCGGTCGCCACGGCGTCGGCGTGTACAACGTCAACGGAACCTTTTACGCGATCGCGAACTACTGCCCACACCAGGGCGGCCCGCTGTGTTCGGGGCGGCCCCGGGGGCGCACCATCGTCGACGAGACCGCGCCCGGTGACTCGGTCATGGTGCGCGACCTGGAGTACATCTACTGCCCTTGGCACCAATGGGGTTTCGAGCTGGCGACCGGAACCACCGCGGTCAAGCCGGAGTGGAGTATCCGCACCTACCCGGTGCGGGTCGTCGGCAACGACGTCGTGGTGCAGGCCTAGCTACAGGAGAATCGGGTGCCTTCTATCGAGGTCAACGGCGGGAATGTGGTCTACGAAATCCTCGGTGACTCAGGTGATCTCATCGCGCTGACGCCGGGCGGACGGTTCAGCATGCAGATCCCCGGCCTGCGGCCGCTCGCCGATGCGCTGGTCGCCGGCGGCTATCGGGTGCTGCTGTGGGACCGGCCCAATTGCGGCGCTTCCGATGTGCAGTTCTACGGGCAAAGCGAATCGCACATGCGCGCCGAAACGCTGCACAAGCTGGTGACCGGGCTGGGCTTCGAGCGCTGCATCCTGGCCGGAGGCTCCGGTGGGGCAAGGGATTCCATGCTGACCACGATGCTCTACCCCGAGATGGTGACCAAACTTGTGGTGTGGAACATCGTCGGCGGCATCTACGGCACCTTTGTGCTCGGCTCCTTCTACATCATCCCCAGCATCCTCGCGGTGCGGGGCACCGGGATGGACGGCGTGATCAAGGTGCAGGAATGGCGCGAACGCATCGAGGAGAACCCGGCCAACAAGCAGCGGTTCCTCGATTTCGACTCCGGCGAGTTCCTCAAGGTGATGCTGCGCTGGCTCAACGCGTTCGTGTCCAAGCCGGGCCAGACCATCCCGGGCGTCGAGGACGAGATGTTCGACCGAATCACGGTGCCCACCTTGATCATTCGCGGCGGCGAGAACGACATGGATCACCCGAAACGGACGTCGCTGGAAGTCAGCTGCCTGATCAAGGGGTCCAAACTCATCGATCCGCCCTGGCCAGAGGACGCATGGGAGCGCGCGTCCGAGGACCGCGCCGCGGGCCGGGTGCAGCACTTCAACATGTTCGACACCTGGGTGCAGGCCGCACCCGCGATCCTGGAATTTTTGGGGTCGTGATGGCTTTACCGAGTGCGGATGTGGACTTCGCAGTTCAGCGACGCTTCCAGGGCGGTGTGGATGCGGCTTTCCGGAATCCGCTCCAGGTCCTGCTCGCGCAGCGTCACGTAGACGATGTCGAATCCCTCGTCCCCGGCGGTCCTTTCGATGTCCCCGGTGAGCCCGAACCCCGACAGCACCCCGTGCGCGTCGTCGTCGGTTCCCCGGCTGATGAAGGTGACCACCCCCGGCACCGGAGTGGACTGAAACGCTTTGGCGCACAGGGTGACAGCTACGTCCCTGGCCGCATCGCCGTGGTCGGCGGCGATGAGCAACTCCACCTCGCGGCGGCTCGCCGGCATGGCGGCCAGGTCGTTGTCGACGACGTCGGCGCCCGCCGCGCGCGCGAGCCCGAGGAGCGCTGCCATGCCGTCGCGTAGTTGTGCAGCCGTGCACTCACTCTTCGGGTCGACATTGACGCGCACCACCGCAGTTCGCATGTGCGCAAGCCTAACTAACACCTTGGCAGGCCAGCCGTGAACACCACACAGTCCACCACCGTCGTCACCGCAATCGCGCCGGGCTGCCGGCCGCGGTTGCTGACCGGACAGCCCGGGCGTGAAGACCTCGCCGCGTACCGCGGGCTCGGCGGCTATCGCCCGCTCGCTGCCGGCGAGCAGTTGCTCAGCGAGGTCGAGGCCAGTGGCCTGGTCGGACGCGGCGGCGCGGCGTTCCCGCTCGGGGTGAAGTTGCGCACCGTCCGCGACAACGGCCGCGCGGCGGCCGGGGCCGGCGGCACCGTCGTCGTCGCGAATGGCGAAGAGGGAGAACCGGCTTCGATCAAGGACCGTTGGCTGCTGCGCAACCGCCCGCACCTGGTGCTGGACGGGCTGCGGCTGGCGGCCGCGGTGGTCGGCGCCGAGCGTGGCTACGTGTACGTGTCCGACCCGGAAGCCGCGCACAGCGTCGAATCCGCGCTGGGCGAGCTGGATCCCGACACGCTCGGCGGTGTGACGGTCACGCTGTCGACGGTGCCGGCCGGATACGTGGCCGGCGAGGAGACCGCCGCCGTCCGCGCGCTCAACGGCGGTCCGGCCAAGCCGACCGACAAGCCGCCGCGTCCCTTCGAGGCCGGCGTCGGCGACCGGCCCACTCTGGTGAGCAATGTGGAAACCCTGGCCAACGTGCCCTTCCTGCAGTCCCACGGCGCATCCGCGTTCCGCGCGCAAGGCACCCCCCTGTCGCCGGGCACCTTCCTGGCCACCATCAGCGGGGCCGGCCGGCCACCGGTCCTCTACGAGCTCGCCCACGGCACGCCGTTCACCGAACTCCTTGCCCTGCATGGTGTCTCGGCCGACGCAGTGCGCGGCGCGTTGATGGGCGGCTACTTCGCCGGCCTACTGAATCGCTCCGTGCTGCAGACCACGCTGGACCACGAGACGATGCGGCGCTTCGGCAGTGGACTGGGCTGCGGTGCGATCTCGGTCCTCACCGACGACTGCCCCGTCGCGGTCGCGGCGTCGGTGCTGGCCTACTTCGATCGCGAAAACGCCGGCCAGTGCGGGTCGTGCTTCAACGGGACGGCGGCGATGGCCGCCGCCGGCGGTGCGCTGCGCGACGGCGCCGCGACGACCGAAGACGTCGACCGGTTACGGCGCTGGTCGGTGCTGCTGCGGGGCCGCGGCGCCTGCGCGACGCTGGACGCCGCCACCAATGTGGCCGCCAGCCTGCTCGACCAGTTCCCGGACGACGTCACGGCCCATCTCGACGGGTCGTGCCCGGACTGCACCCGCGGCGCGTTCCGCGCCGACCGTCCCTACCAGGCGGAAGTTGCGAGGCAGGCATGAGAATCCGGTTGGACCGCACCGTGTGCGACGGCTTCGGCATCTGCGCCAAGCACGCGCCGGGATACTTCTCGCTGGACGACTGGGGGTACGCGTCGCTGATCGGCGACGGCACGGTGGCCGAGGCGGATCGCGACGCGGTGATGCGCGCCCTGCTGGACTGCCCGGTGCACGCCATCGCCGAGGTCGGTGAGCGCACCGCCCCTTCCCACCGCCCACCGCTGGCCGAGGCGACGGATCCGGCCGAGCACCTGAAAACCGAAGAGAACGAAGCAGAGTGGGGCTTCACCCGCTGAGCCTCACAACGCCGGGCACACCGCCGACAGGAACTCGTGAGTGCGGCGCCGCGATTCGGCCCGCTCGCGCGCGTCGTTGCCCAGCGGCACGATCCGCGCCGCCAGGTCGGTAGCGCCCGCGTCGCGGTACCGCCGCAACCTGCGCAGCACGGCCGACTCGTCGCCGGCCGCCATGGTGTCGCCGACGTCTTCGGCGTCGCCGTGCTGCAGCAGCCGGACGTAATTCGGGGAGAACTCCGCGTGACCGAGCATCTCGCCGGCATAGGCTCGCGCATCGTCGATCTCGCTGTTCGAGCAGACTGCGACCGGAACCCCGGCGACGACTCGAGGCGCCGGCCGTCCGGCACCGCCGGCCGCCGCGGTGATCCGCGGCACCACATGCTCGCCGATCGCCCGCTCGTCGGCCATCCACAGTATGGTGCCGTCGGCGCGCTCGCCCGCCAGTTGCAGCATCGTCGGCCCCAGCGCCGACAACAGGATCGAGACACCGAATGAATCCGTGACGTCGACCGGCGAATGCACGCAATAACTTTCGTTGTCGACGTCGACGCTGCCCGGTCCGGCGAACGCCGCGCCGAGCACCTCCAGGTAGTTCCTCGTCAGGCGTGCCGGACGTTCATAGGGCAGTCCCAGTTGGCCGTTGACGATCCAGTGATGCGAGGGCCCGATGCCCAGCGTGAACCGCCCGCCGCAGGCGACCTGGGTGGTCAATGCCTGCTGCGCCAGGGCCATCGGGTGGCGGGTCTGGATCGGGACCACCGCCGTTCCGATCTCGATGCGCTCGGTGGCCTGCCCGATCAGCGCCACCGCGGTGAGCGCGTCGAGGTAGCCGGGCACCTGGGGCATCCAGAACGCGGTGAAACCGCCGCGTTCGGCGGCGGCCGCGTCGTCGACCAGCCCGGCCAGCCGCTCAGCACGCGAGCGCTCCTTGTCGGAGCCGACCATCAATCCGATTCGCACGCCGCCCCCCGGCTACGGGACATAGCGATCCCATTCGTAGGGCACCACCGCGAAAAACGGTGCGGCAAACAGGGGTTCGACGCCCGCGTCGGCCCAGCGCGCGGTCAGCGCCGGCCGCATCCGCCGGGCGGTCGCGACCGGGTCGTCGTCGACAAAGCAGTAGGTGATCGACTGGGCTTCTTGCGCGTTGCCGGAATCGGCGAAGATCCGCCGGGACGAGGCGGACCACGCCCCGGCGACGCCGTCGACCTCGACCAGCGGATCGACCGGCGCCGATCCCCGCTCGACCAGAAGCACCGCGCCGCGCACCGGCAGCCAGGGCAGCACATCGGCTCCGACCTTGACCCGCGGCGCGGCCACCTTGCGCCCCACGTCGTACACGCCGCGCTGCACCGGGGGCAGCAACGGGACCTTGCGGCCGGCGTCGCCCAGCGCGGTGGACAGTTCGTTGAAGCCGCGCAGCCCGGACGCGTCGGTGAAGAAGTACGTCATCACGTGATCGACCGCGTCCAGCGGCCCGTCGCCGACCGCGCGCGCCGCCCGGCAGGCTGGCGTGGACACCAGGCGCAGCGAGGCCCGCACCGCGGCCAGGCGATGCTGCTCCGGGCGGTGGTCAAGGGTGTGCCAGCGCAGGTAGTCGGCGTCGTTCCCGTCGGGATGGCGAGTCGCCATCGAGACGAACAATGTGGTGATCTCCCCCCGCCCGGTCGCGAGGACCTCGGCGACTTCGTCGGATGGCCTTCCGGAAAGTTGCATCGCAGCAGTCCTCAGGATGTTGCCGGATCGGCTTGGCGCAGTGTGATTTCCGGGTGACGGGCCTCGATCATGCGCCGAAATCCGTCGCGCCAGGGCACTTTCGTCCGGCCCAGCACTGCATGCATCCGGGTGACATCGGGCCACAGCGGCGTGTGCGCCCGCTCGGTGTACTCGAATCTCGGCTCCACACCGATCAATTGGCCCATGAATGTGCAGTACTCCTCCACGCTGACCGTTTCGCTTCCCGCCCAGTTCACCACGACCGGTGGCGTGGCGGCCACCTCCATGGCGCGGATGCCCAGCTCCACGTAGTCGTCTTCATAGATCGGGTTGTAGTTGTTCGGCTTGTCCGGGTGCAACCGAATGGGCTTGCCCGCCAGCATCGCTTCCAGACGATCGGCGGGCGCACCGCCCTGCGGCCCGTAGGTGGAACAGATCCGGATGATGGTCAGCGGAATCTGAAAATGCCGGGCGACCCAGGTGCACACCGCTTCGGCCGCCACCTTGGAGATGCTGTAGTTGGCCCGCAGCGGCACCCCCGGCGGGTCGGATTCGGTCAGCGGCCGGCGCCCCTGATAGGCGTACACCGAGCCGGTGGAGCAGAACACGAAACCCTTGGCGGCGCGGCAGTGGTAGAGCAGCTCGCCCGACCGCTGCGCGTTGGTTTCGAGGCAGCGGTTCCAGTCACCCGCGCCGGTGTCCACCGCGGCGTGCAAGACGTAGCTGAAATCCTCAGGGAGACCGGAGAAGTCGCCCGCGCCGACGTCCAGCGCGACAGGTTTGACACCGGCGGCGACGAGTTTCTCGCGGGCCGCGGGGTCTTTCAGCCGGGCCACGCCCCACACCTCGTTGCCGGCCGCGGCCAGGGCGCGCGCGATCGGAAAGGCGATCTTGCCCGTCGCCCCGGTGATCAGAATCTTCTCCGCCTCGAGCAACGGACCTCCCAATGTGAAGTACTTGATATCGCGGTTGGAGCATAACCCCGGCGCGACACGAAACGCCATGACAGCGCTCGGTGGTCGTGGCGTCGGCGAAACGAACCTGGTCGTCGCGGTGGCACCGGAATAAGCTGAGATTCCCAACGTCGTCGGGACGGCCCCACGGGAGGCCCACCATGAGATGGTTTGTCCGTCGTTCGAGGGTTGTCGTTGCGGTCGCGTTCATCGGTATGGCGGTAGCGGCGACAGCGACGCCGGGAGTCAGCTCCGCGGAGTGCGATCGCAACATGTCGTGGAATCGGACGACGGGTGAGTGCAGGGTGCCACCGGCGCCGCCGGACTGGTACCGGCCCCCGCCGCCATACGCGCCGTCGTTTGCCGGGCAGGACGTGCCGCCCCCGCCGCCGCGGCCCTGGTGGTCACCCAACGAACCCATGTGGAGTGTGCGCTTTCACCAATGGGGCACCTATATCGGCGGTGCCTGGGTGCCATTTTGATCCGGCACCTCGGTGCCGTCTTGACGGTGTCATTCAGCGCGTCCGCAAGTAGTGATAACGTGATTCTCCGAATCGTATAACGGTCCTACCGTGCTACTCGCGGAGGTGACGTGTCAGCATCCGGACGCCCACTGCCCCTGGTCACCGAGGAGAACGAGTTCTTCTGGACGTCGGGCGCCGACGGAAAGCTGCGCCTGCAGGAATGCCGGAGCTGCGCATCGCTGATCCACCCGCCCGCGCCGGTGTGCCGGTACTGCCGGTCCCGCGACATCGGGGTGCGGGCCGTCTCGGGCAGGGCGACGCTGGCCGGATTCACCGTCAACCACCGCTTCAGCCTGCCGGGAATGCCGGCGCCGTACGTGATCGCGCAGGTGGCGATCGCGGAGGACCCGCGGGTCCGGCTGACCACCAACATCGTGGAGTGCGATCCCGACCGGCTCGAGCTCGGCCAGGCCGTCGAGGTCCTCTTCGAACAGGCCGACGACGTGTGGTTCCCCCTGTTTCGGCCTAGCGCGGATGGTGAGCCGGGCCCGTTGCCGGCCGACGAAATCGCCCCCGAGCGGTACGGCGACCACGTCCGGCCCATGCTCACCACCGACAAGTTCGAGGACAAGGTCGCCCTCACCGGGATCGGCATGTCGCCGATCGGGCGCCGGTTGATGCAGCTGCCGCTGGCGCTGACCGTGCAGGCCTGCGAGGCGGCCATCGCCGACGCCGGCCTGACGTACGCCGACATCGACGGCCTGTCCACCTATCCCGGCGCGATCAATGTCGCCGGGATGGGCGAGGGCGGCGTCACCGCCCTGGAGGCCGCGCTGGGCATCCGGCCGACGTGGCACAACGGCGCCATGGAGACGTTCGGGCCCGGCGGCTCGGTGATCGCCGCAATGCTTGCTGTCGCAGGCGGTTTGGCGCGCCACGTGTTGTGCTTCCGCACGCTGTGGGAGGCCACCCACGCCGAGCTGATGAAGCAGGGCAAGATCGCCCCGTCGATGGGCCGGATGCAAGGCTGGCAGATGCCGTTCGGCGCCACCTCGGCGGCGCACACCCTGGCGATGAACGCCCAGCGGCACTTTCACCGCTACGGCACCACCAAGGAGACGCTGGGCTGGATCGCGTTGAACCAGCGGGCCAACGCCGAGCTCAACCCGACCGCGATCTACCGCTCGCCGATGACCATGGAGGACTACCTGGGCGCGCGGCCCATCACCACGCCCTTCGGCCTCTACGACTGCGACGTGCCCTGCGACGGCGCGATCGCCGTCATCGTCTCGGCCGTCGACGCCGCCCGCGATCTGGCCAAGCCGCCGGTGCTGGTGGAGGCGGTGGGCACCCAGATCATCGAGCGAACCGATTGGGACCAAAGCACTCTCACCCACGAGCCGCAGGTGTTGGGCCAGGCGGCACACGTGTGGACGCGCACATCGCTGCGCCCGTCGGACGTCGATGTGGCCGAGTTGTACGACGGGTTCTCGTTCAACTGCCTGTCCTGGATCGAGGCGCTGCGATTCTGCGGAATCGGTGAGGCGAAGGAGTTTTTGGACGGCGGCAAGAACATCGCCCGCGACGGCCAGCTACCGCTCAACACGCACGGCGGTCAGCTTTCGCACGGCCGCACCCACGGCATGGGCCTGCTGCACGAAGCCATCACCCAGCTGCGCGGCGAGGCGGGCGACCGCCAAGTCGCCGACGCCCGCGTCGGCGTCGTCAGCAGCGGCGGCCTGACCCCGAGCGGCGTGATCCTGCTGCGGGCCGACCGGTGAACGGCGCCGCGCCGCGTCCCCGACTCGTCATCGTGGACGGCGTGCCGATGTCGGCACTGGTGGCCGAGGCCGAGGATCCCAAGGCCGTGCTGGTGGCCATCCACGGCGGCGGCACCACCGCGGTCTATTTCGACTGCCCGGGCCACCCGTCGTTCTCGCTGCTGCGGGCCGGCGCCACAGCGGGATTCACCGTGGTGGCGCTCGACCGGCCGGGCTACGGCAGCTCGGCCCCCTATCCGGAGGCGATGACGCGGCCCGGGCAGCGCGTCGAGCTCGCCTACGGTGCGGTGGATCGCATCCTCGGGCAGCGGCCGCGCGGCGCCGGGCTGTTCTTGATGGGCCACTCCGGCGGATGCGAGCTTGTGCTGCGGATGGCGGCCGACGAGCGGGGGCGGACCTGCTCGGCATCGAGCTGGCCGGCACCGGTCGGCACTACCACCCCGCCGCCCGGGAGATCCTCAAGACCGCGACGCGCGAGCGTCGTCCCGCCGGACTGCGCGAACTGTTGTGGCACCCGGAAAACCTTTATCCGCCTGAGGTTCTCGGCGGTGCGACGGTCTCCCCGAGCGCCCCGTCCTACGAGGACCAGATGGTGTCGAACTGGGCCCGCCGGGATTTTCCGGCGCTCGCCCCGGCCGTGCGTGTCCCGGTGCACTTCAGCATCGCCGAACACGAAAAGGTCTGGCAGAACGACGCTTCGGCGATGGACGAGATCGCGGCGCTGTTCACCGGTGCGCCGGAGTTCACCGTGCACCGGCAACCCGGCGCCGGGCACAACATCAGCCTCGGGTACACGGCGGCCGACTATCACGCGACGGTGTTGTCCTTCGCGAACGCCTGCGCGGCGACCGGCCCGGCGCCGAACGTGAAATTAGCTTCACGCTCGGCGTCGAACGTGAAATTAGCTTCACGCTCGGCGGCCGACGGGGAGCCGGCGGCCGACGGGGAGCCGGCGGAGGACGGGGAGCAGGCGGCGCACGAAACGACGGCGGCGCAGGAGGAGGCGGGTTGATGCGCGTCGGATTCATCGGGTTGGGCAGCCAGGGCGGGCCGATGGCGCGCCGGATCGTCGAAGGCGGCTACCCCACCACGCTGTGGGCGCGCCGACCCGCGACGCTCGAGGCATTCGCCGACACCGACGCGAAGGTGGCCGGCTCTCCGGCCGAACTCGCCGCGGCCAGCGACCTGGTCTGCCTGTGCGTCATCGGCGACGCCGACATCGACGAACTCACCGACGGCGAGCATGGACTGCTGTCGGCGATGCAACCCGGCGGGGTCATCGCGGTGCACAGCACGGTGCACCCCGACACCTGCCGAAAACTTGCCAAACGGGCTGCGGCGCTCGGGGTTTCGGTCGTCGATGCGCCGGTCAGCGGCGGCGGTGGCGCGGCGGCCGAGGGCCGGCTGCTGGTGATGGCCGGCGGCGACGCCGACGTGGTCCAGCGCTGCCGTCCGGTGTTCGAAACCTACGCCGATCCGGTGGTTCACCTCGGTGAGCTGGGATCCGGGCAGACCACCAAGCTGCTCAACAACTTGCTGTTCACCGCGAATCTGGCCACCGCGGCCACGGCCCTGTCGCTGGCCGAGCAGCTCGGTGTCCGCCCCGAGCGGCTCACCGAAGTCGTCTCGCGCAGCAGCGGAAACAGCTTCGCGCTCAACGCGCTTGGCGGCATCGGAGGGCTGGATCAGCTGGCCGGCGTGGCCGGAGCGTTACTGCGCAAGGACGTCCGGCTGGTCGTCGACCTCGCCGAGCAGGCTGGGGCGGCCGGCGGCGCCGTGCTCGACGCGGCCGATGCGGCCCTGGCGCTGATGGGCCATCCCCGGTGATTCCCCGGCTGGGCCCGACCAAGCGGTTGACCGGGTGGGGCCGATGATCGCGAACAGGGTTTGAAATACCAGCGTTTTGGTCTTTTCGGTTCGTCATGAAGGTATTACCGTTACCGTTACAGTCAGGGACTCCGCTGTAAAGGTTTCAGCCCGACCTCGCCGCTGAGGAGGATTCAGTGACCAAACCGAAGCTCGTCTTCGATCCGTACTCCGAGGACTACTTCAACAACCCGTACGAGATCTATCGGCGGATGCGCGAGGAAGCGCCCCTGTATTACGACGAAAAAGAGGATTTCTACGCGCTGACCCGCCACGTGGACGTCGCGGCCGCGTTCAAGGACTACGAGACGTACTCCTCGGCACGCGGCTGCGACCTGGCGATGGTGCGCCGCGGCATCTCCCCGGAACAGAAGTCGATCATCTTCATGGACCCGCCCGAGCACCGCCACATGCGCAGCCTGCTCAACAAGGCGTTCACCCCGCGGGCGATCCAGTCGCAGCGCGAGACCATCATCGAGGTGGTCGACAAGTATCTGAGCGCCGCCGACCCCGACAACTTCGACGTGGTGCAGGACTTCTCCGGGCCGTTCCCGGTGGAGGTCATCACCCGGATGGCGGGCGTGCCTGAGGAATACCGCCAGCAGGTCCGCCACTGGATCGACACCAGCCTGCACCACGAGCCGGGGCAAATCGAGGTCAGCGAGGCCGGCATGCAGGCCAACATCGACACGGCGATGTACTACTTCGGCCTGGTCCAGGAGCGCCGCCAGAACCCGCAGGACGACATGATCAGCCGGCTGATCGCCGCCGAAATCCCCGGCGAAAACGGCCAGATGCGCAAGCTCGACGACATCGAGATCACCGGCTTCGCGACCCTGCTGGGCGGCGCGGGCGCCGAGACCGTCACCAAGCTGCTCGGCAACGCGGCGGTGATCTTCGCCCGCCACCCCGACCAGTGGCAGAAGCTGCAAGACGATCGCGACAAGATCCCCGGGGCGGTCGAAGAGCTACTGCGCTACGAGGGCCCGGTGCAATACAACGTCCGCTACACGCTGAAGGAGGCGCACGTCAGCGGGGGCGTGATCCCGGCGGGCAAGCCGGTGTTCCTGTGCGGTGCCGCGGCCAACCGCGACCCGGAGGCCTTCACCGACGCCGACACCTTCGACATCGAGCGGGACCAGACCGAGGCCCAGCACCTCGGCCTGGGATACGGCATCCACAGCTGCCTGGGTGCCGCGCTGGCCCGCCTGGAGAGCCGGATCGCGCTGGAGCGGCTGCTCGACTTCATGCCGCGCTACGAGGTCGACTGGGCGGGCTGCAGACGGGTGACCATGCAAAACGTGGCGGGCTGGAAGAACGTGCCCGTCAAGGTGCTTCGGTAAGGGGGTCACGGTGACGAAGAAGATCGAGGTCGATTGGGGGCTCTGCGAGAGCAACGGCGTCTGCATGGGCATCAACCCGGACATCTTCGAGCTCGGCGATGACGACATGCTGACCGTGCACCAGGAAGAAGTCACCCCGGAGAACGAACACGACGTGCGCGAGGCCGTCCGTCAATGCCCCCGGCAGGCGATCTCCATCGTCGGCGAGTAGCGCTCCGTTAGAAGCCGGCGAGGATGACCGCGTTGCAGTCGGCCGCCGCCTGGCGCAGCTTCGCGGCTTTCTGGTAGCCCTCGGACTCGTACCACGCCCGGGCCGCGTCCACCGATTCGAATTCCAGGACGACGGTCTGGTCGCCGTGCCAGGTGCCCTCGATGACGGTGGGCGCGGTGTCCACGGCAAGCACGGTGGCGCCGCTCATCGCCGACCCGGCGGCCTTCGCGTAGGCCTTCATGCCCTCCGGATCTTTGATGGCCTCGGTGAGGATGACATAGCCTTTTCGCCCGTCGGCCACTCGAATCTCCTTACTCGCGTTTACTTTTCGCTGATCGCCTGCTCGGGACAGCATTCGATGGCCTCTTGGGCGGCCGACTCCAATTCCGTTGGGACATCGGCATCTATCGCTTCGGCGTAGCCGTCGTCGGTCAGGCTGAACACCTCGGGGCACAGCGTCAGGCACATCCCGTGGCCGCGACAGCGCTGGTCGTCTACCCAAACCCTCATGCCAGCGTGAACTCCAGGTGCAATTCGGTCAGGCCGCGCAGGATGTAGGTCGGAACATATTGGTAGCGGCGGTCATTCGCCGGGCCGTGGATGTTCTCGTTGATCCTGATGTCGGTGGTGCGGTCGAGCAGCCGTTCGATGGCCACCCGGGTCTCGGCGCGCGCCAGCGGCGCGCCCGGGCAGCTGTGGATGCCGCGGCCGAAGGAGATGTGCTGGCGGGCGTTCTTGCGGGCCGGGTCGAAGGTGGCGGGGTCGTCGAACCGGCGCGGGTCCCGGTTGGCCGCCGCCTGCACCACCATCACCGTGGTCCCGGCGGGCAGGTCGACGCCGCCGACGGTGACCGGCCTTCGGTTCAACCGGAAGTCGCCCTTGACCGGGCTCTCGTGGCGCAGCGACTCCTCGATGAAGTTGGGAATCAGGCTGCGGTCCTTGCGCAACTGCGCCTGGATGTCCGGGCGCTCGCCGAGCGTCTGCAGCGCCGCCCCCAACAGCCGCACGGTGGTTTCTTGGCCCGCCGAGAAGACGTTGCTGGCGACCCGGGCCACGTCTTCGACCTCCGGGATGGAGCCGTCCGGATAGGTCGCGGTGGCCAGCCCGGTCAGCACGTCCTCGCGCGGTTGCCGACGGCGGTCGCGGACGTAGTCGGAGAACAGGCCGTAGAGGAATTCCAGCGGGCTGTGCGCCAGCGTTTCCTCGCCGGTGCCGCCGACCCCGCCGCCCGAGTGCTGGCGGATGCCCTTGACGAACTTGTCCCGGTCCTCCTCCGGCACACCGAGCAGATCGGCGATCACCAGCAGCGTGAACGGGCCGGCGAAGCCCTTGATGAACTCGCCGTGCCCCGGCGCCAGGAAGGTGTCCAGCGCCTGGTCGGCGAGCACCCACATGGCGTCCTCGTTCTCCTTGAGCCGCTTGGGGGTGATCAGCCGCATCAGCAGGGAGCGGTGGTTGGTGTGGGTGGGCGGGTCGAGGGTGGGCAGCTGGTCACTGAACGGCAGCTCGTCGCGGTGCCGCTCGATCAGCTCGGTGACGTCGTCACCTTCCAGCGGCACCGGAAAGCCGGGAAACGGGCCGGTGACCGAGATGCACGAGGACCACGTCTCGGCGTCGTTGAGCACCGCGCAGGCCTCGTCCCAGCCGGTGATCATGGTGACGTTGTGGTGGCTTTCCTTGGTGACGGGGCACCGCTGGCGCAGCGCCTCGTAGTAGGGGTACGGGTTCTCGATGAGCTCGCTGCCGCGGAAGAAGTCCAACTCGGAGAATTCGTTCGTCATCTCCTGCTCCTTGAATCTCGGCTAGTGAGAACGTGCCTCTCGCGAATGAGCATTACATTTCCATACGCCAAGGTGGTCGTCAACGCGGCCCCCGGCGCGGGAACCGGCCGGCGCCGGTCACAGCCAGGCCCGGCGCCGGATCAGCTGGCGGGCACCAGGTCGGCGGCCACCGACGGCCAGGCCAGCAACCCGCTGCGGAAGATCTCGACGCGATCGACGGCCACCTGCGGCGCCCCGTCGACGCCCGAGGCGGCCGCCAGGGCCTTGGCCTTGAACGTCTGCGCCGCCATGCTCAGCCGGTGCTGCACCAGACCGACGCTGTCGTCGAGTTCGGACGGCCAGGTCTCGCCCCACAGCGTGACTTCGGTGACGCCGTGGTCGAGGGCCTGCAGCACGCCCTGACGCACCCGTGCGTCGCAGCCGAACAGGTCGGCGCCGGCCGCCAGCGCCTGCGGACGGGGACGCGCCTGCACCGACGCGAGCGCCTCTTCCAGGTCGAGTACCTGGGCGCCGACGATCTGCAGCGGCCGGGGGTCGGGTTCCTCGGCGAGGTCCATCAGCAGCACCGTGACGTCCCATCCGGCCATCGACCGGTCAAAGATCCAGCCGCCGGCGAATCGCACCACGTCGACGGCGGTGGCGGCGACGACGTCGAGCCGGTATCTCATGTCGTCTCGGCCCTCTTCGGAGGCGCGAAGTCCCGCGCCAGTGTCTCGGCGTACTGCTTGAACACCTCGGGCAGCGGTATCGAAGGATCGAGCAACCATGTCGTTTCCATTCCGTGGACGAAGGCGAGAATCTCAACGGCCTTGACGGCGGGGTCTATGTCGGCGCGGTAGCGGCCATCGGCCTGGCCGCGGCGGATCAGGTCGGCGACGATGTCGGTCGCGGCCCGGTGCCTGGCCAGCATGCGGTCGTGCAGCGGCGCCTCGGGCAGGATGTTCTCCACCAGTAGCACCGTGAAGGTGCCCACCAGTTCGGGCGCCCGGTAAAACCGGTCGGCGACCGCGGCGATCTGGTCGAACAGGTCCCCGGTCCGGTCGGCGTGGGTGTCGTCGTCGAGGTCGCGGGCGTCGAGCACGGCGTGCAGCAGCTGCTCCTTCGATTCGAAGTGATGCAGCAGGCCCGCCGGGGTGACGCCGGCCTCCCCGGCGATCTGGGCGAGGGTGGTGTTGCGCCAGCCGTTGCGGGTGAGCAGGCGCTGCGCGACGTCGAGAATCCGCTGCTTGCGGTCCTCGCCCTTGGCCAGCAGCGTGTCGTAGCGCCGTGCGACGGGCAAATGCAACTCCTCGGGCCGGGTGACGTGGGAAAACCAACCTAGTGAACACACAGTAGGTTAGTTTGGCCGCTGTGACAAGGGTCACCCACCGGTGTTTTTCCGCGGTCAGCTCACCAGCTCGACCAGGGTGGCGTTGGCGGTGCCCCCGCCCTCGCACATGGTCTGCAGCCCGTAACGAATTCCGTTGTCGCGCATGTGATGTGCCATGCGCGTCATCAGCACGGCCCCGGACGCGCCCAGCGGGTGCCCCAGCGCGATGGCGCCGCCCAGCGGATTCGTCCGGGCCGCATCGGCCCCGGTCTCCGCCAGCCAGGCCAGCGGCACCGGCGCGAACGCCTCGTTGACCTCGAACACGCCCACATCCGACAGCGCGACGCCGGCCTTCTTCAACACCTTCTCGGTCGCCGGGATGGGGCCGGTGAGCATCAGCACCGGGTCGGCGCCGGTGACCGCGCCGGCCACATACCGCACGATCGGCGTCAGTCCCAGCTCGACGGCCATCTCGGCGGTGGTCACCAGCAGCGCGGCCGCACCGTCGGAGATCTGCGAGGAATTCCCGGCATGGATCACGCCGTCCTCGGCGAAGGCCGGTTTGAGCGCGGCCAGCTTCTCCACGCTGCTTCCCCGCCGCACGCCCTCGTCGGCGGCGACGACCTTGTTCTCGGCGTCCTCGACGAACACCGGGACGATCTGGTCGGTGAAGGCGCCGGCGTCCTGGGCGGCGGCCGCCCGCTCGTGCGACCGGACCGAGTACTCGTCGAGCTGGGTGCGCGAGAACCCCCACTTCTTGGCGATCATCTCCGCCGACAGGCCCTGGTTGAAGGAGAAGTCGTCATAGCGGGCAAGCACTTTGGGGCCGTACGGCATGCCGGTCGCCCGGGCCGCACCGAGCGGGACGCGGCTCATCACCTCCACCCCGCCGGCCACCACGACGTCCTGCTGACCCGACATCACCGCCTGCACGGCGAAGTCCAGCGCCTGCTGGCTGGAGCCGCAGGCCCGGTTGACGGTGGTCCCGGGAATGCTTTCCGGCCAGCCCGCGGCCAGCACCGCGTAGCGGCCGATGTTGCTGGACTGGTCGCCCACCTGGGAGACGCAGCCCCAGACCACGTCGTCGATGAGCTCGGGTCCGATGCCCGTGCGTTCGACGAGTTCGTTGAGCACGATCGCGGACAGGTCGGCGGCGTGCATGCCGGACAGCGCGCCGTTGCGTTTACCCACCGGGGTGCGCACGGCCTCGACGATGACTGTTTCACGCATAACTGTTACTCCGATTCCTCATGCCCGACCGTCCCATCATTGCCGAACGTGTACTGGTAGCGAAAAAATCGCCAAAAATCAGCCGTGAGTACACGTTCGAGGCCGGGCCTAGTAGCTGCGCGGCAACTTCAGCACGTTGGCGCCCAGGAAATTCAAGATCATCTCCTGGCTGACCGGCGCGATCTTCATCAGCCGGGCCTCGCGGAAGTAGCGGGTGATGTGGTACTCCTCGGCGTACCCCATGCCGCCGTGCGTCTGCAACGCCCGGTCGGCCGCGGTGAAGCCGGCGTCGGCGCACAGGTATTTGGCCGTATTCGCCTCGCGCCCACAGGGTTTGCCGTTGTCGTAGAGCCAGGTGGCCTTGCGCAGCATCAGTTCGGCCGCATCGAGGCGGGCCAGCGAATCGGCGAGCGGGAACTGCAGGCCCTGGTTCATGCCGATGGGACGGCCGAAGACCTCACGCTCGTTGCCGTATTTCACCGCCTTGTCCAGCGCCACCCGCCCGATGCCCAGCGCCTCGGCTGCGATCAGCATCCGCTCCGGGTTCAGGCCGTCGAGGATGTACTGGAATCCCTTGCCCTCCTCGCCGATTCGGTCCTCGACCGGCACCTCAAGATTGTCGATGAACAACTCGTTGGAGCTGACGGCGTTGCGGCCCATCTTGCGGATCGGGCGGATGTCGACCCGGCTGCGGTCCAGGTCGGTGATGAACAGCGTCATCCCGTCTGTCTTCTTGGTGACCTCGTCGTAGGCCTGGGTGCGGGTCAGCAACAGGATCTTGTCGGACTCCATCGCTTTGGAGATCCACACCTTGCGGCCGTTGACGATGTAACGGTCCCCATCCCGCTTGGCGAACGTGGTGATGCGTGAAGTGTCAAGTCCGGCACCGGGTTCGGTGACGCCGAAGCAGACGTGCACCTGACCGGTGGCGACGGCGGGCAGGGTACGGGCCTTGAGTTCGTCGGAGCCGTGCACCACCACCGGTTGCATGCCGAAGATGGACAGGTGGATCGAGCTGGCGGCGTTCATGGCGCCGCCGGACTTGGCGACCTCCTCCAGCAGAATGGTGGCTTCGGTGATGCCCAGGCCGTGACCGCCGTACTCGGTGGGAATGGTCATCCCCAACCAGCCGCCCTCGGCGATGGCGTTGTAGAACTCGGTCGGAAATTCGTGCGCCTGGTCCTTCTCCATCCAGTACTGGTCGTCGAATTTCCCGGCCAACTCCGCGACGGACCGGCGGATCAGCTCCTGGTCCTCGGTCAGCGCGAAATCCATGCCACGCCCCTTTCTCGAGCGCGAGCAGACACAAAAGCACCCGACACGCCGATGGATCGGGGGCTTTTGCGTCTGCTCGGCGACAGTACGGTGCTCAGTCCTTGTTGCCGGTGAGCGCTTTGGCATTGGCCGCGAACTCCGCGAACGACGAGCCGCCCCGGCTGTCCTTGTCGTGGCCCTGCGCCTTGATGGACACGTCGTGTCCCTCGGCGGCCTTGCGCAGCGCACCGACGGTGGCCTGTTCCCGCGAAATGTGGGTGAACGGGTCGAACGAATACCACCGCATGGCGTTCTGGTAGGTCATCTTGTTGATCTCGTCGTCGGGAACGTTGTTGATGGACAACACATCCCACAGCTCCTCGGGGGCGCCGGGCCACATCGAGTCGCTGTGCGGGTAGTCGGCCTCCCAGCAGATGTTGTCGATGCCGATCTCGTTGCGCAGCGCCACGCCGACCTTATCGCTGATGAAGCAGGTCAAAAAGTGCTCGCGGAAAACCTCGCTGGGCAGCTTGCCCTTGAAGTCCTGGTGCGTCCACGCGGAGTGCATCTCGAAGGTCCGGTCCGCGCGCTCCAGGAAGTAGGGAATCCAACCCGTCCCGCCCTCGGAGAGCGCGATCTTGAGGTCCGGGAACTCCTTGATCGGCCGCGACCACAACAGGTCAGCGGCGGCCTGCACGATGTTCATCGGCTGCAGCGTGATCATCACGTCCATCGGCGCATCGGGCGCGGTGATGGCCAACCGCCCCGAGGAACCGATGTGCACGTTCATCACGGTGTTGGTGTCCACCAACGCTTTCCACAGCGGGTTCCAGTACTCGTCGTGGAAGCTGGGATATCCCATCGCGGCCGGGTTCTCGGTGAAGGTCAGCGCGTGCACGCCCTTCTTGGACACCCGGCGCACCTCTTTGGCGCACTCCTCGGCATCCCAGATCACCGGGATCGCCATTGGGATGAAGCGCGCCGGGTAGGCCCCACACCACTCGTCGATGTGCCAGTCGTTGTAGGCCTGCACCAGCGCGATCGAGAAGTCGTTGTCCTCGGTGGCGAACAGCCGCCCGGCGAAGCCGGGGAACGACGGGAAGCAGATCGAGGCCAGGATGCCGCCGGCATTCATGTCCTTGACGCGCTCGTCGACGTTGTAGCAACCCGGCCGGATCTCGTCGAGCCCGGTCGGCTCGATGCCGTATTCCTCCTTCGGCCGGCCGGCGACCGCGTTGAGCGCCACGTTGGGGATGACGGTGTCGCGGAACTTCCACATGTCCGAGCCGTCCGGGTTGTGCACCAGCCGCGGCGCGTCGTCCAGATACTTCTTCGGCAGATGGTTCTTGAACATGTCGGGCGGCTCGACGGTGTGGTCGTCGACGCTGATCAGGATCATGTCCTCTTTGTTCATGGCCGTTGCCCTTCCGTTGGATCCGCCGGATCGATTACGGCCGCGGCGAATCGCTGTCCCGTGCCAAGATCACTAAAATGAAAACTATCTTCTCGCCAGGTGAGAATCAACATCCAGCGGTTGCCCCGGCCGCGCGCCGCCGCCTGACCAGGCCCTTGACCGCGAACCAAATTTCTGGCCCGCGACGGTCGACGCGCTGAGGCGCACGCCGAGCGCCGCGGGGCCGCCCCGCACGCCGGCATTGACCGAGCGCACGTTTCGTGCCAGTCTGTTAGTTGCAAATGAGAATCTGATTCTCTTCCACCGAGAGGACACTGCTAATGCGCTTGCAGCCGCTCCCCGCCGAGCAGTGGGACGAGGCGACCCGGCAGGCGCTCGCGGCGATGCGCGGAGCCGACACCAACAACGCGCTGTCCACGCTGGCCCACCACCCGGCGCTGGCCAAGGCGTTTCTTCGATTCAACGTCCACCTGCTGACGGCTTCCACGCTGCCGCCGCGGGTGCGCGAACTGGCCATCCTGCGGGTGGCCCATCGCCGGCAGTGCGCCTACGAGTGGTCCCATCACGTCAGCATGGCCAAGGACGAGGGAATCACGGACGAGCAGATCGCGGCGGTTCGCTGTTTTGCCGGCGACGGCGCCGGCCCATTCGACGCGTTCGACCACGCGGTGCTCGCCGGGGTCGACGAGCTCGACGAGAAATCGGAACTGTCCGACCGGACCTGGGCGGCGCTGGGCGAGCGCCTCGACGACCGGCAACGCATGGACTACGTCTTCACGGTGGGCTGCTACACCCTGCTGGCCATGGCCTTCAACACTTTTGGCATCCAGCTCGAACATGCCGAACAGCACTGAGAAAGAGGAGTAACAACGGTGCCTCACTTCCCCAAGCCAGCCGCAGGTAGCTGGACAGAAAACTACCCCGAACTCGGAACCGGCCCAGTCGATTACACCGACTCGATCGACCCGGCCTTCTTCGAAGCCGAACGCGAGGCGATCTTCAAGAAGACCTGGCTCAACGTCGGCCGCGTCAATCGACTGCCCCGCACCGGCAGCTACTTCACCCGGGAGCTCCCGTCGGCCGGCAAGGGCACCTCGGTGATCATCGTCAAGACCAAGGACGGGTCGGTCAAGGCGTACCACAACGTCTGCCGTCATCGCGGAAACAAGTTGGTGTGGAACGACTTTCCCAACGAGGAGACGTCCGGCACCTGCCGCCAGTTCACCTGCAAATACCACGCCTGGCGCTACAGCCTGGACGGCGACCTGACCTTCGTGCAACAGGAAGAGGAGTTCTTCGACCTCGACAAGAGCAACTACGGCCTGGCGCCGGTGCGTTGCGAGGTGTGGGAAGGCTTCATCTTCATCAACTTCGACGACAACGCGGCCCCGCTCACCGACTACCTCGGGCCGCTGGCCAAGAGCATCGAGGGCTACCCCTTCGGGGAGATGACCGAGACGTATTCCTACCGGGCCGAGGTGGGCAGCAACTGGAAGCTGTTCATCGACGCGTTCGTCGAGTTTTACCACGCGCCGATCCTGCACCAGGGGCAGTACACCAAGGAGGAAGCCGCCAAGATCCAGAAGTTCGGCTACGAGGCACTGCACTACGAGCTGGCCGGGCCGCACAGCCTGCAGTCGACCTGGGGTGGTCAGGCACCGCCCCCGGACATGTCCATGGTCAAGCCGATGGACCAGGTGTTGCGCAGCGGGTTGTTCGGTCCGTGGGACAAGCCGGAGATCATCGAAAAGCTGGACCTGCCACCGGGTGTCAACGTCAAGCGGGTGCCGCAGTGGGGCATCGACTCGTGGCTGTTCTACCCGAACTTCATGCTGCTGATCTGGGAGCCCGGCTGGTTTTTGACCTACCACTACTGGCCCACCGCGGTGGACCGGCACATCTTCGAGTCCACGCTGTATTTCGTGCCGCCGCGCAACGCGCGGGAACGCCTGGCCCAGGAGCTGGCCGCGGTGACGTTCAAGGAGTACGCACTGCAGGACGCCAACACCCTGGAAGCGACCCAGACCATGATCGGCACCCGGGCCGTCAAGGAGTTCCTGCTGTGCGACCAGGAAGTCCTGATCCGTCACCTGCACAAGACGACCGGCGATTACGTGAAGGAGTACCAGAACAATGGCCACGTCGCTGCCCGCTGAATTCGCCGATTTAGAGCCGTATTTGGAGTGGGACCTCGCCACCGAGCCCGAGCGCTATGCCAAGCGGCTGGCCTCGAGCATGAGCGAGATGCAGGCGTTCTACGACGCGGCCTTTCCGCGCCTCAACGACGTGATCGCCTACTGTGACCAGTACCCGCTCGACGACCTACCCGAGGACGCGAAGACGCTCATGCACATGATGCAGTCGTTGGTCATGGTGTCGTTTCCGATCGAGGCGTGGAAGCAGCCCCGCGTCCCCGACAGCGGGGCCGCGTGGGTGGAGCTGATCAGGGAGCCGGTGATCTGACGTTGCAGACGATCAAGGCCGCCGGGCTGTTCGACGTCGACGCCGGCGAGATCGTTCGGCCCGGCCTGCTGCGGGTCGACGGGGACCGGATCGTCGGAGTCGGGGACTCGGGCCCGACGGGCGCGGACGACAACGTGATCGACCTGGGTGAGGCGATCCTGTTGCCCGGGTTGATGGACATGGAGGTCAACCTGCTGATGGGCGGGCGCGGGGAGAAACCCGGTCTGTCTCAGGTGCAGGACGACCCGCCGACCCGGGTGCTGCGCGCGGTCGGCAATGCCCGGCGCACGCTGCGCGCCGGGTTCACCACGGTGCGCAACCTGGGCCTGTTCGTCAAGACCGGCGGATATCTACTGGACGTGGCGCTGGCCAAGGCCATCGACGCGGGCTGGATCGACGGGCCCCGGGTGGTGCCGGCCGGGCACGCCATCACCCCGACGGGCGGCCACCTGGACCCGACGATGTTCGCCGCGTTCGCGCCGCACGCCCTGGAACTCACCGTCGAGGAAGGCATCGCCAACGGCATCGACGAGATCCGCAAGGCGGTGCGCTACCAGATCAAGCACGGCGCCGAGCTGATCAAGGTGTGCTGCTCGGGTGGCGTCATGTCATTGACGGGACCGCCTGGCGCACAGCACTATTCGGACGAGGAGCTGCGCGCGATCGTCGATGAGGCGCATCGGCGCGGGATGCGCGTCGCCGCCCACACCCACGGCGCCGACGCGGTCAAGCACGCGGTCGCCGCCGGCATCGACTGCATCGAGCACGGTTTTCTGATCGACGACGAGGCGATCGCCAGCATGGTCGAGCACGGCACCTTCCTGGTGAGCACCCGTCGTCTGGCCGAGGGGATGGACGTCTCGCACGCCCCGCCCGAGCTGCAGGCCAAGGCCGCCCAGATGTTCCCGAAGTCGCGCACCTCGATCCTGGCCGCGCACCGGGCCGGGGTGAAGATCGCCGTCGGCACCGACGCGCCCGCAATCCCGCACGGCCGCAACGCCGATGAACTCGTCACGCTCGTCGAGTGGGGGCTGCCGCCGGTGGCGGTGCTGCGGGCCGCCACCGTCACCGCGGCCGAGTTGATCAACTCCAGCGACCGCGGCCGGCTGGCCGAGGGCTACCTCGCCGACGTCATCGCCGTTCCGGGAAATCCGTTGGAGGACATCACGGTAACCCAGCACGTCAGCTTCGTCATGAAAGGCGGCAAGGTCTATGTCCACAACCAGAACTGACGACCTGGTCGAGATCCAGCAGCTGCTCGCGCGCTACGCGGTCACCATCACCCAGGAAGACATCGACGGGCTGGTCGCCGTCTTCACGCCGGACGGAACCTACAGCGCCTTCGGCGAGACGTACAGCCTGAACCGATTCCCCGAATTGGTGGCGGCGGCCCCAAAGGGCTTGTTTCTCACCGGAACCGCGGTGGTCGACCTCGACGGCGACCAGGCGAGCGGCACCCAGCCGTTGTGCTTCATCGATCACGCCACGCACGACATGCGGATCGGCTACTACCGCGACACCTACGTGCGGACCCCCGACGGCTGGCGCCTCAAGACCCGCGCCATGACCTTCATCCGCCGCAGCGGTGTGCACGACTCCGGGCGCCCGCACGCCATCGGGCGTCCGGCCGGCGACTCCGCGGCCCAGGCAGCGACCTAAGGAGCCGACCCATCGACAGTGTGAATGTCGAGCAGTTCCGGGCCGACCTGCGCGCGTGGCTCGACGACAACGATCTGACCCCCGGGCCCGACCATTCCCTGCAGGGCCACATGAAGCAGTTCGCCCGGGTCAGCCGCGCGCTCTACGACGCCGACTGGATGCGGTACGGGTGGCCGGCCGAAGTCGGTGGCCTGGGCGGACCCGCGGTGCTGCGGGCGGTCGTCGGCGAGGAAGTGGTGGGTCGCCGGCTGGCCGAACCCGGACCCTACTCGATGCTCGAGGTGCTGGCTCCCACCATGATCGACTACGCCCCCGCCGAACTGGCCGCGGAGATGGTGCCGCGGCTGCTGCGCGGCGAAGAGCACTGGTGTCAAGGCTTTTCCGAGCCGGGGTCGGGCAGCGACCTGGCGTCGCTGACCACCCGCGCGACCCAGGACGGCGACCACTGGATCGTCAACGGGCAGAAGGTCTGGACCAGCTTCGCGCAGTTCTCCACCCGGTGCGTGCTGCTGACCCGCACCGCGCCCGGCTACGACGGGATCACCGCCTTCTTCGTCGACCTGGACACGCCGGGCATCACCATCCGGCCGCTGCGCACCATGCACGGCGTCGACGAATTCTGCGAGGTGTACTACGACGACGTGGCGATTCCGTCGAGCCGGATGCTCGGCCGGCCCGGCGACGGCTGGCGCCTGGCCATGGATCTGCTGCCGTATGAACGGTCCTCCTGCTTCTGGCAGCGCATCGCCTACCTCTACTCGCGTTTCGACGATCTGATCACCGAGGTCTCGGCGGCCGGGGAGCCCGACGAATCCTCGTTGGGTGCAGCCTATTTGGCGCTGCACACGTTGCGCTGCCGGTCGCGCGCCACCCAGCACCGGATGCGTGACGGGGCCCGGCTGGGGCCCGACACCTCGATCGACAAGGTGCTGCTGGCCACCGCCGAGCAGCGGCTCTACGACACCGTGCGCGACCTGTTGCCGGGCACCCTGGAGCTCGAAAACACGCCGTGGCGCTCGGAATACCTGTACTCGCGCGCGGCCACCATCTACGGCGGTACCGCCGAGATCCAGCGCAACATCATCGCCCGCCGGCTGCTCGACCTCGGGAAGGAGTGAACCGTGGCACCTTCGGCTGACGCCGAGTCGCTGCGCCTGCTGACCGACTCGCTGCGCACCACGATGAGCGCCGCCTCGGGAGCCAAGCTGGACGCCGCGCTGACCGATGTGGGCTGGCGCGACATGCTCGACGAAATGCCGGACATCGCAATCCCTTTGGTGTTCACACTGCTCGGCGAGACGGGAGCGCACGCCCCGCTGCTCAACGACGTGCTGCTGTGCGCGGCCGGCGAAGCCCCCGGGGGCACCCTGGCGTTGCCGTTCACCGGCGGGTCCTGGGTGCTGTGGGAGCGCCGCGACAGCTGCGACTCAGCCATCGACGAGCTGCTGCCGATACACCGTGTGCCGCAGGACGATCCATTGCCGGCCGCCGCGCTGCACGCGGGGTGGCGGGCGCTGGGCTGGTGGCTGGTCGGCACCAGCCGGGCCATGCTCACGCTGGCCCGCCGGCACGCCGTCGACCGCGTGCAGTTCGGTCGGCACATCAGCTCGTTCCAGGCGATCCGGCATCGGCTGGCCGAGGCCCTGGTAGCGGTCGAGGGCGCCGAGGCCACCCTGCAGGCCGCCGCGGAATGCGACGAGGACCCGGGCCTGGCCGCCCTGCTGGCCAAGGCCGCGGCCGGGCAGGCGGCGCTGACCACCGCACGCCACTGCCAGCAGGTGCTGGGCGGTATCGGGTTCACCGCCGAGCACCCGCTGCACCACCACATCAAGCGCTCGCTGATCCTGGACGGCTTGCTGGGCAGCGCCCGGGAATTGACCCGCCAAGCGGGAAAGACGCTGGTGACGACCGGATCGGCGCCGCGGCTCGCCCAGCTCTAGCACCCGGCCCGCCCCCTCACCGTGGCCGGCCGTGAGATGCTTCGCAGATGCGCGGAACCGCGAAGGTGAGAGGCGATGAGTGACCCGCAGCCGCCGCGAAACGAGTTCGGCGTCGCGTCGGTGCTGCTGGGTTTGGTCGGGCTCGTCACCTGCTGGCTGCTGCTGGGGGTGCCCTTCGGCATCGCGGCGGTGGTGACGGGCGACATCGCCCGGCGGCGAGTCGCCCGCGGCGAAGCGAGCAATCCCCGAACCGCGATGACGGGGATCGTGTTAGGGGCCGTCGCGATCCTCGCGGGGCTGGTGGCGATCAGCTACTACGCCCGCATGGATGCCCAAAACCGTTGACGCGCAGCTCAATTGCGCGGCAGCCCAAGGACGCGTTCGGCGATGATATTGCGCTGGATCTCCGACGTGCCACCGGCGATGGTGGCGGCGAAGGTGCGCGCGTAGCGGTCGAACCAGCTGCGGTAGTGGCTGTCCTGAAGCGCCCTGGGTTTCCCGGAGGCTCGGGCTATTGGATTCCGATCAAGGGTTGGTCGGTCCGGTATGCATCGTAGAACGCGGCTTCGAACTCCGTGGGTGGGATGTCGCCGAGGTAGCTGTGCAGGCGGCTGGTGTTGTGCCAGTGGACCCAACTGAGGGTGGCGAGTTCTACGTCCTCGACGGTCTTCCACGGTCTGCTTCGAGCCGGCCCGTAGATCAGCTCGGCCTTGTAGTAACCGTTGACTGTCTCCGCGAGAGCGTTATCGAAACTATCTCCAACGGTCCCAATTGACGGGACTGCGCCGATCTCAGCGAGCCGCTCGCCGTAGCGAATGGACGTGAATTGCGACCCGGCATCTGAGTGACATATCAAGTCCTGCAATGTAGTTCCGCGTGACCAACGCGCCATCTCCAACGCGTCGAGAACCATCGAGGTCCGCATGTGCGAAGCCACCCGCCACCCCACGATCATCCGCGAGTGTGCGTCAATGATGAAGCACACGTAGGCCACCCCGGCCCAGGTCGGCACGAATGTCAGGTCGGTCACCCAGAGCTGGTTCGGGGCAGCCGCGGCGAAGTTGCGGTGCACCAAGTCCGGGTGCCGCGCCGCGGCTGGGTCAGCTTTGGTGGTCCGCACCCGTTTGCCGCGCCGGACCCCCTCAATGCCTGCGGCCCGCATCAGCCGGGCCACCTGATCGCGACCGACGTCATGACCATCGCGACGAGCCGTTTTCCAGAGTTTGCGGGCCCCATAGACGCAGTAGTTGTCTTTCCAGAGCTGGCACAACGCCGGCCCGAGGACGGCGTCGCGCAGGGCCCGCGCCGATGGGACCCGGGCTTTGGCGTCGTAGTAGGTGCTCAGGGCCACCTGCAAGCCTGCGCTGCGCAGGACCGTGCAGATGGGCTCGACCCCGAACTCCCCGCGATTGTCGTCGATGAAATCGACTATTTCTTGTGTTGGCGGTCGAGCTCCGCCCCGAAGAAACTTGCCGCTCGCTTCAGAATCTCGTTGGCACGCTTGAGTTCTCGGATCTCCTGTTCGAGTTCCTTCACCTTCTTCGACTCCGAGGTCGTCACCCCAGGAGCCAGGCCTTCGTCGATGTCGACCTGACGGACCCAGGTGCGCACCGATTCCACTCCGTAGCCGAGCTGGCGAGCGACCCGCTGCACTGTGCCCTGCTCGGTGCCCAGCTCCGCGCGCAAGGTGCGGACCATCCGCACCGCGGCGGCCTTCTCCTCGGCACTGTATCGACGTGTCGTCGGCTTCCCGGGCGACTGTTCCTTCGGCATACCTGCATCCTCGTTTCCAAGGTCAGGAGCCTCCGGGATTTCCAGGGCGTTTCAGTCCAGATTCAGCGGCGCGACCTGCGCGGTCACCGCCCGGCGCACCAGCCCGGCGGACCCCGCCGCCTCCAGCGCGTCCTCGGACGCGCGTTGCAGCGCCTCGGAACCCAGCAGCTTGAGCACGGACTGGGCGGGCACGTCCTCTTCGCCGCGGGCGGCGGCGGCCAGCGCCGCCGATCCCAGCAACCGCAGGGCGTGCGCGTCCATCACCAGGGTGGCGTAGCGGTCCCGCTGCAGCGCATCGGCCGGACGGAAGTCGGCGCTCAATTCGTGCAGCAGATCGACATAACCCATCCACAGCATGACGCGTTCGTGTCCCAGCGAACCGGTGGCCACCCGCCAGCCCTCGTTGAGCTCGCCCACCAGGTTCTCCGCCGGCACCCGCGCGTCGGTGAAGAACACCTCGTTGAAATCGATTTCGTCGACATCGCACATCGACGCGAACGGGCGGCGCACCACGCCCGGAGTGTCGGTCGGGATCAGCAGCACGCTGATCCCCTTGTGCTTGGGCGCATTCGGATCGGTGCGCACAAATGTCAGCAGCACGTCGGCGTCGTGGGCGCCGGAGGTCCACACCTTCTGGCCGTTGACCACGAAGTGGTCGCCGTCGAGCACGGCGCGGGTTTTCAGTGACGCCAGGTCCGAACCCGCGCCCGGTTCGCTCATGCCCAGCGAGGCGGTCATCTCCGCGCGCAGAATCGGCACCGCCCAGCGCTGCTTTTGTTCGGGGGTGCCGAAGCTCAACAGCGACGCCGCGATGATCCCGACGCCCTGCGGATTGAAGCTCTGATAGATGCGCCGCCGCCCCAGCTCCTCGAAGTACACGTACTGCTGCAGCAACGTCGCGTTGCGGCCGCCGAACTCGGGCGGATTGCCGGGCAGCAACCAGCCGCTGTCGAACAGCAGTCGTTGCCAGCGGCGCGCCCACTCCGGTACGTGTGAGCTGGACCGCGGCCGCTCCAGCGCCTCGGCCTCGGCGGGCAGGTGCGCATCGAGGAAGGCGACGAATTCGGCCCGGAACGCCTCCACGTCGGCGTCAAACGTCAGTTGCACAGCACTTCCCCGGCTTCCCGAACTGGCCTCGCGCACCGTCGGTAGATCATGCTTTCCGCCGACGGCACGGTTCGCTCTTTGCGATTACGCTTCCCTACACACATCTAAGAGAATAGTATTCTCGTGGTAAGAAAGTTACAATCTCCGACACGTGATCCGTGAGGGGGTCGAGCGCAGCGATGTCACGGCGTTCTCCGGTAGAGTCCAATCATGTTCTCCCCTCGCGGCAATCACCCGAGTCGGCCGTGACCAATCCGAGCGAAGAGCCGGCCTGGAAGCAGCGCGCCGTCGAGCGCTCCATCAAAACGGCGAAATTGCGTGCGGCGCAACGCGTTCAGCGTTTCCTCGACGCGGCCCAGGCCATCATCATCGAAAAGGGCAGCACCGACTTTACCGTGCAGGAGGTGGTGGACCGCTCCCGTCAGTCGCTGCGCAGCTTCTACCTGCAGTTCGACGGCAAGCACGAGCTGTTGCTGGCGCTCTTCGAGGACGCGCTGAGCCGATCCGCCGACCAGATCCGGGCCGCTACCGAAAGCCACAGCGATCCGCTGGAGCGGCTCCAAGTCGCCGTTCAGCTGCTGTACGAGGCGTCCCGCCCGGACCCGACCGCCAAGCGGCCGCTGTTCACCGACTTCGCACCGCGTTTGCTGGTGACACACCCCGCTGAGGTCAAGGTCGCGCATGCGCCCTTGCTCGCGTTGCTGACGGAGCTGATGGAGGCGGCCGGCGAGGCCGGCAAGCTGCGCGCCACCATCAACCCGAAGCGGGTGGCCGCGATGACCATGCAAACGGTCATGTTCATCGCGCAATCCAGCGGCGGTCCCGACGACGCGACCACCCACCCCATCACCGCCGAAGAGGTGTGGGACTTCTGCTCGCGCGGCTTCGTCGCCTAGCTTCCCGACCGGACCCGTCCCGCGCGCTCCCCGGGTTGAGCAAATACCGCACGCTGTTTGCCGGTGAGAATGAGATTCTCTAATATCTAGAATCACGAATAGCCGAAACGGATTCGTCGTTGACACCCGTGTTGGCTGAATGACAGAGTTCAAAGTCGGCAAGACCCGCGGTCCGGGGAAGCGTGTGTGTTCTCCGCTGAGGCGCGCCGATCCGATCAAGTCAGGAGTTGAGGTAGCCATGACCGGACGTGTTGAGGGCAAAGTCGCTTTCGTCACCGGGGCGGCACGCGGTCAGGGCCGCAGCCACGCGGTGCGGTTGGCCCAGGAGGGCGCCGACATCATCGCCGTCGACATCTGCAAGCCCATCCGGGCGGGCGTGGTGGACACCGCCATCCCGGCCTCCACGCCCGAGGACCTGGCCGAGACCGCCGATCTGGTCAAGGGGCACAACCGCAGAATCGTCACCGCCGAGGTCGACGTGCGCGACTACGACGCGCTCAAAGCCGCGGTCGACAGCGGCGTCGAGCAGCTGGGCCGGCTGGACATCATCGTGGCCAACGCCGGAATCGGCAACGGCGGCGACACTTTGGACAAGACCAGCGAAGAAGACTGGACCGAGATGATCGACATCAACCTGGCCGGGGTGTGGAAAACCGTGAAAGCCGGTGTGCCGCATATGATCGCCGGCGGCCGCGGCGGATCCATCATCCTGACCAGCTCGGTCGGCGGGCTCAAGGCCTACCCGCACACCGGCCACTACGTCGCGGCCAAGCACGGCGTGGTCGGGCTGATGCGCGCCTTCGGAGTCGAGTTGGGACAGCACATGATTCGCGTCAATTCGGTACACCCGACGCACGTCAAGACCCCGATGCTGCACAACGAGGGCACCTTCAAGATGTTCCGTCCGGATCTGGAGAACCCGGGTCCCGACGACATGGCGCCGATCTGCCAGATGTTCCACACGCTGCCCATCCCGTGGGTCGAGCCGATCGACATCAGCAACGCGGTGCTGTTCTTCGCCTCGGACGAAGCCCGCTACATCACCGGCGTGACCCTGCCCATCGATGCGGGTAGCTGCCTGAAATAGAGTTCCGTCCCATGGACGGATTCCTGTCTGGTTTCGACGGCCGCGCGGCGGTGGTCACCGGCGGCGCCAGCGGCATCGGATTGGCCACCGCCACCGAATTCGCCCGCCGGGGGGCGCGTCTGGTGCTCTCCGACGTCGACCAGCCGGCGCTGGAACAGGCGGTCAACGGGCTGCGCGGCCAGGGGTTCGACGCGCACGGCGTGGTGTGCGACGTCCGGCATCTCGACGAAATGGTCCGTCTCGCCGATGAGGCCTTCCGGCTGCTGGGCGGCGTCGACGTCGTCTTCAGCAACGCCGGCATCGTCGTCGCGGGCCCGCTGGCCCAGATGAACCATGACGACTGGCGCTGGGTGATCGACATCGACCTGTGGGGCTCCATCCATGCCGTCGAGGCGTTCCTGCCCAGGCTGCTCGAGCAGGGCACCGGCGGGCACATCGCGTTCACCGCGTCCTTCGCCGGTCTGGTGCCCAACGCCGGCCTCGGCACCTACGGCGTTGCTAAGTACGGGGTCGTCGGGCTCGCCGAAACGTTGGCGCGCGAAGTCAAGCCCAACGGCATCGGCGTATCGGTGTTGTGCCCGATGGTGGTGGAGACCAAGCTGGTCTCCAACTCGGAACGGATTCGCGGCGCCGACTATGGGATGTCGGCGACGCCGGAGGGGGCCTTCGGGCCGCTGCCCACCCAGGACGAGAGCGTCAGCGCCGACGACGTCGCGCGGCTCACCGCCGACGCGATCCTGGCCAATCGGCTCTACATCCTGCCGCACGCGGCCGCCCGGGAGTCGATCCGCCGCCGGTTCGAACGCATCGACCGGACCTTCGACGAGCAGGCCGCCGAGGGCTGGACGCACTAGATAAATGGGGCCGGCCCCTCGGGGCTGTTGCGGCGGCGTCGGTGAGCTAACCGGCCGGGCCCAGTCGGTAGTCGCCGGTCCGCGGATCGTGATACCACCCGCTGGAGGCCTGGGTGCCGCCGTCGACGTGCAGCGTCTGCCCCGTCAGGTACCCCGACATGTCGGAAGCCAAAAAGACTGCGGCACTGGCGATTTCGTCGACGTGACCGGGACGGCCCAGCGGAACGATGTTCCCCATCGCGGTGGTGGCGGCCTCACCGCCCAGCTGTTCCAGCCCTTCGGTGAGCGTGATGTCGGGCGCGATCGCGTTGACCCGGATGCCGTGCGGCGCCAGTTCCAGCGCCGCGGTCTTGGTGTAGTTGATGACGCCGGCCTTGGCTGCCGCGTAGGCGGCATAGCCCGGTGCCGCGCGCACGCCTTCGATGGAGGTCAGCGAGATGATGCTGCCGCCGGCGCCCACCGACACCAGCTGCCGGGCGATCCGCTGGGTGCACAGCAGCACGTGCCGAAGATTGGCGCGGTACAGCGCATCCCAGCCGTTCTCGCTGGTTTCCAGCAGCGGCGAGGAGAACACCCCGCCGGCATTGTTCACCAGGATGGTGGGCGTGCCCAGTTCGGTGATGGTGCGCTGCAGCGCGGTGTCGACCTGGCCGCTGTCCCGCACGTCGGTGACGATGCCCAGTCCTCCGATGGATTCGGCTGCCCGCGTGCAGGTTTGCGCGTCGCGCTCCCAGATCGCCACCCGCGCGCCGAATGCGGCCAGCCCGGCGGCGATGCCGCGGCCGATGCCCGCCCCCGCCCCGGTCACCACCGCGACCCGGTCGGTGAGCAGGATGTCCGAGGGATCGATGGCCATCGCCGGTCAGCCCGCCGGGTGCATGGCCGGCGCGCTGCCGATGACACCTTCGGCCCGCAGCGTCGCGATGTCCGCGTCGGACAAGCCCAGCCCGGACAGCAGTTCCTGGTTGTGCTGCCCGAGCAGCGGCGCGGGCGCGGTGTGGAACCGATCGGGGCCGGCGGAGGATCTCATCGGCACGGTGCTGAGCCTAGCCGGGCCGTTGACCGGGTGGTCGACCTCTTCGAAAAAGCCCCGGAACGTCAGCTGTTCCAGCTCGGATTGCCGGTGGGGTTGCATGACCTTGGCCACCGGCACCCCGGCGTCCCAGAGGGTGGCGACGATGTCGTCGCGGCCGCGGCACTCGCACCACGCCGCGAGCTGCTTGTCGATGAAATCCTGATGCGTGCGCCGGCCCGAAGCGGTCAACAGCTCGGGATCCATTGCCCACGAGGGGGATCCGAGTGCGCGGCACAATCGGTGCCACTGGTCGTCGGTGGCCACGGCGATGGCGACCCAGCTGTCGAGCCGGCCGAATTCGTCGACGTCGGCGCTGAGGTAGAGGTTCTGCGGGGCGGCGGTGGGCCCCCGGTTGCCGGCCCGCTCGAGCAGCGCGCCGTAGGCCGAGTACTCGATGACCTGCTCGGCGGCGATGCTCAGCGCGGCATCGACCATCGCCGCCTCGACGAACACCCCCTCGCCGGTGCGGCGCCGGTGCTCGAGCGCCAGCAGTATCGCGTTGAGGGCGTGCACCCCCGCGCACGGGTCGCCGATCGAGTACGGGTCGTAGGGGGTGCGATCCGGGTAGCCGGTGAGCCAACTCAACCCGGACGCGGATTCGATGACGTAGGCGAATGCCGGGTTGTCCCGCCACGGCCCGGTGAGCCCGAAGCCGGGCATCCGCACCATGACCGCGTCGGCGCGAATCGATTGCACGGTGGCGAAATCCAGTCCGATCGCATCCAGCACCCGCGGGGTGAAGTTCTCCACGATCACGTCGCAGGTGGCGATGAGCCGCCGCAACACGTCCCGGCCGCGTGGGCTCTGCAGGTCCAGGGTCAGGCCCTTCTTGTTGGTGTTCAGGGCCTCGAAGATGGGGGACTTCTCCCACCACCGGTCCTCGCTGACGGGCACCCCGGCGATCAGCCGGGTGCCGTCGGGACGGCGGGTGGACTCCACGTGGATGACCTCGGCGCCGAGCATGGCCATAAAGTGGGTGCAGCAGGGGCCCGCCCAGAATGTGGTGAGGTCCAACACCCGAAGGCCGTTGAACGGCAACGCTGCTCGACCTCCGACGGGTGCGGTCCGTGGCGTCAGTTCCGCGCCGCGGTAGCCCTCGGTGTGCTCACCGAGGCGCGGCGCAGGATGCGGCGCGCGTAGCTGCGCCGGGTGCATCCGGTAGGGGTGTCCCGGCTGCAGGAAGCCGTCGCGCGGATTGCGCACGAAGGACCCGCGCTCACGGAACTGATCGAACGACGTGACATTCGCCCCGTTGGCCACCGGGGCGTACGGGATGCGGAAGGCCGTTGCCAGTTCCCGGATTTCGTCGACGGGAGTGCGGGCCATCCAGGCGAAGATCTCGTCGGCGTAGATGTTGGCCAGCTCGGTGATCGACAGCGGCGAGTCCTCGTCGATCCACTCCGGGTGACCCACCATGGCGCACAGGTCGAACCACTGCTGGGCGGTGCCGCAGCCGACGTCCACCAGGCCGTCCTTGGCCTGCGCCACGCCCGGCACGGTCGGCCGCCGGGTGTCACGCCAGGGCCGGCCGAGCACCTCGAAGTAGGTGACCGGGTAGTAGGTGAGGCACAGGATCTGTGTCTCCAGCATGGATAGGTCCAGCAATTCTCCTGGGCCGCCGTGGATTCGGCGCCAGCGCGACGCCAGGGTGGCCGCGCTGGCATAGGCCCCGGCCAGATATTCGCCGACCTGGCCGCCGACGAAGACGGGCGGGCGGTGCTGCTCGCCGCGGCCGAGGCCGATGATTCCTCCCGACCAGGCCTGCAGGGTGAACTCGGTGGCCGCCCGGTCCCGCCAGGGGCCTTCCAGCCCGAACGGGGTGATCGAGGTGACGGTGAGATGGGGGTGGCGGGCGTGGATCGCCCGCGGCGTGAAGTCGTGGTGCTCGGCCACCGTGGACCCGCCCGACCAGACCACCGCGTCCGCCGCGGCCAGTAACCGGTGCACCAGCGCGGTGTCGTCCTCGTTGGCGGGGTCGGCGACGACGCTGTGTTTGGCGCCGGCCAGGAAGCTGAACAGGGCGCCGTCACCGCCGGCCGGGACGGGGGCACCGGAGGCCGACCAGGTGCGCAGCGGATCGCCTTGCGGCGGTTCGACTTTGACCACGGCGGCGCCGCCGTCGGCCAGTAGCTTGGTGCAGTAGGCTCCGGCGATGCCGGTGGACAGATCGATCACCGTGTAGCCGGCCAGCGGGGTTCGCGTCACTGCTTCGTTCGCTTCGCCGGGGCGGGGCATGGTCAGGGCTGCCAGAACGGGCTCGCCGTGAGCACTTCGGGTCCGTCGGCGGTGATCAGGACCGCTTCCCGGCCGAACACCGCGCCGACTCCTTCCTCCCATACGTATCCCGTCACGGCGAGCACCATCCCCGGCTCCAGCCGTTCGCCGGCGGCGGTCGCGGGCAGGTGCTGGGAGACCACCGGCGGGTCGAAACCCATACCCAGTCCGCGGGCCACCGGCATCGGCGGTGCCGGCTCCCCGCGGCCCGGTAGGCCGTCATCAGCTCGTCCGCCCCCACGCCCGGATGGCAGGCCGCGATCAGCTTGTCCCACAAGGCGCCCCAGCGCCGGTGCAGGGCCTCGGCGCCGCTGGGGGCGTGCTTCTTGTCGGCCGGCCAGGTGCGTCCCACTTCCCCGACGTAGCCGCCGGCCAGCACGCCGGCGGAGAATGCCACCAGGTCGCCGTCCTGGATACGACCGTCACCGTCGGCGCGCCGCCACGGATGGCTGCGCGAGGTCGCCCACGCCACATCCTGATTCGACGGGGTGCTCACTCCGCCCGCCGCGGAGGCCTCCAGGAGGACGCCGGCCAGCGCCTGCTCGCTGACCCCGGGGCGCAACTCCGAGACCGCGGCCGCCAGCGCCGACTCGGCGACCGCGATGGATTCCCGCAGCGCCACGATCTCCTCGGCGGTCTTGACGCGGCGGGCGGCCCGCATGGCCAGTTCTCCGTCGACCAGTTGCGCGTTGGGGAACACGGTGGGCAGCAGCTGCGCGAAAACCGGTGAGAGTGCGTCGGTTCCGACGCGCCGGGCGGTTTGGGTGCCGTCGATGCGGCGCAGCGCCGCCACGGTGTTGGCCGGGTTCCACGAGATGCCGTAGAGGTTTTCGTGCGGGATGTCCTCGGGCACGCCCTCGTCCCAGGTGCTGAGCAGGTGAACCGCGCCGGTCTCGCGCACCAGCACGCAGGTCGGGCCGAACGGCCGGGTGCCCGCGACCCACAGTTGCGGCGCCCCGGAGACGTAGCGAACGTTGGCCTGCCGACCGAGCACCAGCACGTCGAGGTCGTGGGCGGCCATCTGGTCCAGCGCCCGCCGGCGGCGCCCCGAGCGCAGCGTGCGCTCGTCGGGGCAGACTTCAACTGACATGACGGCCATACGGGTCATAGGGGTAGTCGGTCAAGCGGATCCAGCCCTCCTCGGTGATCACCAGAACCTCTTCGCTGCGGTAGCCGCCGGTGCCGTCCTCCCACACCACCGGCTCCAGCACCAGCACCATCCCGGCTTGCAGGACGAAGTTCTCGTCGAACTCCTGGCCGAGATCGGTTCCGATCATGGGCATTTCGGCGGCGTTGACGCCGATGCCGTGGCCCAGGTAGAAGTGCGGCAGCCACGGCTTCGCACCGCCGTTGGCCCCGATCGCGGCCCTGCCCAGATCGGCCGCGGTGGCGCCGGCCTTGGCGACGTCCAGGACCGCGGTCATGATTTCGAACCACTTGTCGAACTGGGCTTGTTGGCGCGGCGACGGGTCCCGCCCGACGATCCAGGTGCGGCCGAAGTCCGAGCAGTAGCCCTGGTAGGTAATGCTGACGTCGGTCCACAGCACGTCGCCTTCGTCGAGCTCGCGCGCGGTGGACAGCAGCGGCAGCGCCAGGTCGCCGTGCGTGGTCCATACCCCCTCGGCCTTGCTCGGCGGCATCACCTGCCAGATCGGTTCCAGCATGCTGGCCGTGGCGCCCAGCTCGAAGGCGCGCCGCAAAAAGCTTGCCGACAAGTCGATTTGGCGGATACCGGGGGCCAGCCGCTTCTGTACCTCGACCATCGCCTCGTCGGTGATCCGGATCGCGGTGCGGATGCACGACAACTCGTCCGGTGTCTTGACCGCCTTGGCGGCGCCGACGATGGCCGCCGCGTCGACGGGGGCGCCGCGGGGGAACAGCGTCGCGGCCGCGCGGGACATTGCGCCGGTGCATTCGTCGACCGCGATCACGGCGTTGGCCGGAATCAGGTCGGCGACCGTGCGCGCGAAAGCCGCGACGCCTTCGTCGAATTCGAGATAGACCGGCCCGTGCAGATGGTCGGCGGGCAGGTCCGACTCGTGTGCGGCGCCCTCGCGGAACGGCAGGAACAGGTGCGGCCATTCGTCGTCGGCGAGCACCACGGCCACCGGCCGCTCGACATAGGACAGCCCGGCGTCGCCGAGTGGCCAACTGGCGCCGGTGGCATAGACGACGGCGTTGTTGCCGAGCAGGATCATCGCGTCGACGCCGCGCTCGGCCATCGCCGCCCGGAGCCGGGTTCCGGTGTCGCGGCGCAGCCGGGTCAAGTCCGGTGTCTCCGGAATCACCAGCCCTTCACCGGTTTTGGTGTCCAGATGCGCGAGTGTCGTCACTACAAACCCAGGAATTTCGTCACATTGCCGCTGACGATCTGCGCCGCGTTCGCCGGCCCGACGGCGTCGACGACGGCCTTCAGCGACTTCTCGGAATAGCCGTAGGTGCTCTCGTTGTGCGGGTAGTCGCTGGACCACATCACCTTGTCCACCCCGATCTGGTCGATCAGCCGCAGGCCGAGCGGGTCGACCATGAACGAGGCGCTCATGTGGGTGTCCCAGTAGTAGCGCACGTCGTGCTGCAGCGGCCGGTTGAACATGTGCTGGTAGGACGCGACCAGGTGCTCGGCGTCCTGCAGCGCCCACGGCACCCAGGAGATGCCGCCCTCGAACCAGCCGATCCGCAGCCCGGGGTGATCGTCGAGGATGCCGCCGAAGATGTATTTGGAGAACGTCTCCCGGAATCCGTCGATGTTGATCATCATCCCGACGACGACGCTGTTGAACTCGGTCGGGCTCTTCGGCGGCGTTTCCCCGATGTGGTGCGTGACGGGCAGGCCCGCGGCCTCGATCTCGTCCCAGACCGGTCTCATGGCGGTGCTGGAGTAGTCGATCATGTTGCCGTCGTCGTCCTTGCCGGGATTGAGCGGCATCAGGAAAGTCTTGAGCCCCAATGCTTTCAGCTCGTCCAGGGTCTTTCTGGTGCCCTGCGCGTCCCACCAGTTGATCAGCCCGGCGCCGTAGAAGTGCCCGTTCGAGCGCTCCTGCAGCTCGGCGATGTATTCGTTGTAGATGCGGAAGGCGAGCTCGCGAAGTGTCTTGTCGGGGTAGTGGAACAGCGCCAGCACCGCGTTGGGGAAGGCCAGTTCCTTTTCCACCCCGTCCTCGTGCAACTCCTGAATCCGCGCCTCGATGTTGGTGCTCGCCGCACCGGGGAGGTCGTCGTACTGCATCAGCACGGCGCTGAAGTCGCCGGGCAGGAAAGACTGTCCCTTGCGCCCGACCTGGTAGGCGCCGTCTTCGTACCAGATCCGCGGCGCCTTATCCTTCAGGTCGTCCGGAAAGCGTTGGTAGAAGATGTCATCGGCCAGCGAGATGTGGTTATCCGCCGAGAAGACCACCGTGCCCTCCGGCAGGCCGACGTCGCTGCCCACGGCGTGACCGCGCCGGTTCTTGGGGGCGCCGTATCCTCCGGGCGGGTACAGCGAAACGGGGCTTGTTTGAGTCGTCATCATTGACCCTCCATTCGGATCCGCAATCTTTCGTGGGCTACCAGGTCACCGGGAGTTCGTAGACGCCGTAGGCGAGGCGGTCGTCCTTGAACGGAACCTCCTCGATCGGAATCGCAAGTTGCAGTGTGGGAATGCGGCGTACCAGGGTGTGGAACACGATCTGCAGCTCGGCGCGCGCCAGCTGCTGGCCCACGCATTGATGGCGGCCGTAGCCGAACGCGACGTTGCGGTCGGCGCCGGAGCGATGCAGGTAGAGCCGGTCGGGTTCGGGGAAGACGCGCGCATCCCAGTTCGCCGGGGCCAGGTCGATGATGATCCCCTCACCGGCCCGGATGGTCTCCCCGGCGATGTGGATGTCTTCGAGCGCGACGCGGCGCTGGCCGTTCTGAATGATGCTGAGGTAGCGCAGCAATTCCTCGACTGCGCTGGCGATCACCTTGGGGTCTTCGGCGTCCCGGATGACGGCCAGCTGGTCGGGGTTTTCCAGCAGGGCGAGCACGCCGAGACCGATCATGTTCGAGGTGGTTTCGTGCCCGGCGATCAGCAGGCCGGTGCCCAGCTGCGCGGCCTCCTTCACGCTGAGCTCCCCGGCCTTGACCCGCTCGGCCAGATCGGACACCGCGTCCTCGGCGGGGTTCTCCATCTTGGCCTCGACCAGTTGGGCGAGGTATTTGTTCAGGCTCATCGCGCCTTTGACGGTGTCCTCACCGGTGGCGTAGCGCGCGAGGCCGACGTTGGCGTGGTGCTGGAACATGTCGGCGTCCTCGTAGGGGACCCCGAGCAGCTGGCTGATCACCAGCGAGGGCACCGGCAGGGCCAGCGCGCTGACGATGTCGGCGGGTTTCGGTCCGGCCAGTATCGCGTCGATGTGCTCGTCGGTGATCTGCTGGATGGTCGGGCGTAAACCCTCGACACGCTTGAACGTGAAGGGTTTTGACAGCATGCGCCGGAACCGGGTGTGTTCTTCGCCGTCGGCGGTGAAGACCGACCGCGGACGCTTGTGCACCGTGGACAGCATGCCCGCGTTCCAGTGCGGGAAGCCGGGCAGCCGGTCGTCGACGCTGACCCGCGAGTCCGAAAACAGTTCGCGCACTTGCTCATAGCCTGTGATGAGCCACGGTGTGCTGCCGTCCCAGATCCGCACCCGCGACAACGGCTTCTCGTGGGCCAGCGCCATGACGTCCGGTGGCGGCGCGAACGGGCAGCCGGCCTGCCGCGGCATCGGGTAGTCCGGAATGTCGGCGGTCTGTTCGGTCGCGGTGCTCGTCAGGGTGTCTGACATGGTGTTGTTCCTCGCCGTGTCGTCATTCTTCAACGCGGATGGCCAGGGCGGGGCAAGCCGCCGCCGCGCGGCGCGCGCCTTGCGCCTGCTCGGCCGTGGGATGGGGGTTGAGCAGGACGACGACGCCGTCGTCGTCGCGCTGGTCGAACACCTCGGGGGCATTCATCACGCAGTTCCCCGACGATGCGCAAAGGTCTTGGTCGACGGTCACTTTCATCTGCCCAGTCCTTCACTCGTACGGCGTCACGGGCGCCAGCCACAGGCCCACGATCGCGTCGATGAGGCCGGATGCCGCGGCCCGCCAGGAACGATGGGAGGTCGACGTGCCCGCGGCGAGCGCACGTTCACGGTCGGCGCAGGTGTGCATCAACAGGTTTCGAGCCATGATGTTGCGTTCGAAGTGCACTTCGGCCGGCAGGTCGGGCAGGCAGCGGTTGATGCCCTCGACGACCTGCACCAGCGACGGCGAGCTGAGCGCGCCCTTGACGATGATGTTGTAGTAGGCGGGATCGGTCATCGCCTGCGCCGCGAACCGCGCATACCAGGTCGGATTTCCCAGCTCCTCGAGGTGGTCGGTGAGGGGGCGCACCAAACAGGCCACCCAGCTGCGCAATTCGGCGTCCCGGCCGCCCCCGGTGCCGGACTCCAGCAGCTCGGCGACCATCTGCTCGCGCAGCTGCTCGACGGGCCCGCGGTGCTTGTGCTCGATGGCGCGCACCAAATCGGCCTTGGTGCCGAAGTGGTAACCGACCGCGGCGTTGTTGCCCTGTCCGGCGGCCTCGCTGACCTGTCGATTGGAGACGGCGAACATGCCGTGCTCGGCATAGAGCCGCTCGGCGGCCACCAGGATCGCCTCCTGGGTGGAGCTGGCCCGCTCGGTGCGCACGGGCCGTCCGATGGTGGTCATTGCGCTAGTCAACCGCGCCCGCGCCTTTAAGTCAAGCGATTGATTTAAAATTTCGGCGGGTGTCATCCCTGCCGCTTCGAGCGCATCGCCTTGCCGGCCGAGGTCCCGCCGTCCACCGGCAGCACCGTCCCGGTGACGTAGCGCGAGCGGTCGGTGGCGAAATACAGCGCCGCCTCCGCGACGTCGTCGGGTGTGCCCTCCCGCTTGAGCGGCCGGTCCTCGCGCATTCCCTCGCGGATCCGCGCCTCGAACCGCTCCCGCTGCTCGGGGTCCATGTCGCCCGCCGACTTCCCGAGAATCGGCGTCGGTATGTTGCCGGGCGCGATGGCGTTGACGCGAATGTCATAGCGCGCCAGCTCAATTGCCGCGGCCTTGGTGAACTGGATGACCGCTGCCTTGGAGGCGCGGTAGGTCATCACTCCCCCGCCGGCCTGGATCCCGCCGATCGAGGTCAGGTTGATGATCGCCCCGCCGCCGTTGTCGGCCATGTGGCGCGCCGCGTCTCGGGTACCGGCCATCACGCCCAGCACGTTGACGCCCATCACCCGGTGGAAGTCGGCGAGGTCGTCGTCGAGCAGCCGGCGCAACGGGCTGGAGATTCCGGCGTTGTTCACCATCACGTGCAGCCCGCCGAATTTCTCGACGGCGGCCGCGACCAGAGCCCCGACCTGTTCGATGTCGGAGACGTCGGTGCGGCGGAACACGGCCTCACCGCCCAGCTCGGCGGCCAGCCGCTCTCCCCGCTCGGTCTCGATGTCGGCGATGACGACCCGCGCCCCTTCGGCCACAAAACGTTCCACGATTCCGCGACCGATGCCGGACGCCCCGCCGGTGACGATGGCAACCTTGCCAGCCAGTTCGTTGACCACACGACGAGTTAATCGGCGGCAACGGTGTTAAGTCAAGCAACTGATTTAAGGGTGGCCGGGAATGCGGCGGCCGATCGGTCGGACCCGACCCGTGCGACACGGCCGGAATCGATGACGGCGCTTGCATTCCGGCCGACACACGAGCACGGTATTAGGGCGCCCGAGGCCCACTCGACGAAGACGGGGAGCGACCAATGCCTGTGCCGCCGGCCGGTGATACGCCGTCGGAACGAAGGCGGCTCAGCAGGCGCGGTTTCATGGCCGCCGGTATGGCCGGCGGATTGGCGCTCGCGGGCTGCGGCCAGTCCAAGCCGGACCCGTCGCGCAACACGCGGATGGCCGCCGCCATCGCCACGGCCGAGGCCGCCCGGCCGCACAGCGGCCGCACCGTAACCGCGCACCTGACACCGCAACCGGTGCAGATCGATTTGGGCGGACCCGTCGTGCGCACGCTGGCCTTCGGCGACTCCATCCCCGGGCCGGTGATCCGCGCCGCCATCGGCGACGAGGTCGCGGTGACGGTGGCGAACCGGCTTGACCATCCGACATCGGTGCATTGGCACGGCATCTCGCTGCGCAACGACATGGACGGCGCCGAGCCCGCCACCCCCAACATCGCGGCCGGACACGACTTCACCTACCGGTTCTCGGTGCCCAATCCCGGTACCTACTGGGCACATCCGCACACCGGCCTGGACGAGGACACGGGTCTTTATCTGCCGGTCATCGTCGACGACCCGGCCGAGGCCGACTACGACGCCGAGTGGATCGTCGTGCTCGACGACTGGACCGACGGCGTCGGCAAGAGCCCGGCCCAGTTGTACGGCGAATTGAGCAATCCGAACAAGCCGCCACGCAACCCGCCCGAGACGACGACGTCGACCACCCCCACCACGACCGAGACATCCCCGGCCACGACGACCGAGACCACGTCGACCACCCCGACGACGGCCGCCGCGGCTCCGCCCGGCGTGGGCAGCAGCGAGCTGCTCGGCGGCGACGCCGGCGACATCGCCTACCCCTACTATCTGGTCAACGGTCGAATTGCGGCTTCCCCCAAGATATTCAACGCCAAGCCCGGCCAGCGGATACGGATTCGTCTGATCAACACGGCCTCGGACACCGCGTTCCGGGTCGCACTGGCCGGGCACTCGATGACGGTGACGCACACCGACGGCTATCCCGTGGTGCCCGCTCAGGTCGATGCCCTGCTGATCGGCATGGCCGAACGCTACGACGTCACGGTGACCGCGGGCGACGGTGTCTTCCCACTGGTCGCCGTCGCCGAAGGCAAGAACGCGCTGGGGCGGGCCCTGCTGTCCACCGCCGCGGGCAGCACACCCGACCCGCAGTTCCAGCCGGGCGAACTCACCAAACGGGTGGGCACGGTGGAGATGTTCACCGCCACCACGCCGGTCAACCTGGGCCGCCCCGATCCCGGTCTCGACCTGCCGATCGTGTTAGGCGGCAACATGATCCAGTACAACTGGACGATCAACGGCGAGCCGTACAGCAAGACGAATCCGCTGCTCGTGCACGAGGACCAACGGCCCACCCTCTCTTTCGAGAACACCACGATGATGTATCACCCGATTCACCTGCACGGGCACACATTCCAGGTGACAAAGCCCGACGGCAGCCCGGGCGCCCGCAAGGACACCGTCATGGTGCTGCCCAAGCAGAAACTCGCCGCTGTCCTGTCCGCCGACAACCCCGGCACCTGGGTGATGCACTGCCACAACACCTATCACCAGGTCGCCGGAATGGAGACCCGGCTGGACTACGTTCTGTGACGCCACCTGGTTGCGCTCAGGCGGTCGCCAGAAAATCCATCAGCAACTGGTTGACCACGGACGGCTGCTCGATCTGCGGACAGTGCCCGGCATCGTCCACCACGACCGAGCGCGCGCCGTCGATCTGCTTGGCGATCTGAGCCGACCAGCCGGCGGGAAGGAGTTTGTCGCCTCCGCCCTCCACGACAAGCGTTGGCACACGAATGCGTTCGTAGGCCCGGGCGCTCGACGGCGTCGGGGACGGCGTGGCACCCGGCCGCCGGAACCTGGCCGCGGCGATGGCCTCCCACGCCCCCGGCGCGGTGCTGGACTCGTGCCGGCGGCGCACGTAGTCGTCGTCGGCGGGATAGGCCGGGTCGAAGAACAGCGCTTCGACGATGCGGCGCATCGCGGGCAGCGTGGCGTCGTAGTTCTGCAGCGCCTCGAAATACTCGTTCTGCTGGATTTCGCCGCCGCCGCAGATGATCACGGCGCTGCGGACCGGCCACAGCGGGCTGTCCGACGTGGCGTCGGTGAGCAGATTGATGGCGCCCATAGAATTGCCGACGAAGTGCGCCGACTCGACGCCGAGCAGTTCGCAGAACCGGGCCACGTGCCGGATCCGCATGCCGCGACCGTCGACGAAGTCGATGACCTTGGCGGACCCGCCGAAGCCCAACTGGTCGGGCGCCAACACCCGGTAGCGCGCGGCGAGTGCGGCGATGTTGCGTTCCCAGCCGAGCTCGGCGCTGGCCCCGAACTCCCCGCCGTGCAGCAACACCACCGGGTCGCCCTCGCCCGCCTCAAGGTAGCTGGTGACCAGGCCATCGACCGACATCGTTTTGCGATGAATCTCCATCGCCCGCCTTCTCTATTTGATCGCGATCGGGTTCACCGGCGAACCCACTGCCCCCACAAACCTCAACGGCGGTGCGACAAGCTGGAATTCGTAGACGCCGTCGGCCGCGCAATCGGCCGACAGCGCGCTGAGGTCCCAGTACTCGCCGAGCATCAGCCCCATGTCGCGCAGGGTCAGCAGGTGGAAGGGCAAAAACACCCCGTCGACGCCGGACACCGGGTCTTCGACCTGCAGGTTGTCCGAGGCGACCGCGGCGACCTCGTGGTCATGCAGCCACTGGGCGCATCGCCAGTCCAGCCCGGAATACGGTTCGGTCTTGTTCCCTGTTTCCAAATATCTTGTCCACCAACCGGTCCGGATGAGCAGGATGTCGCCGCGCTCGATCGTCACGCCCTGGGCGCGCACGACGTCATCCAATTCCTGTGGGGTGACCGGGTTTCCGTGCTCCAAGAAGACCTCCGCGCCGCGATGGCGCACCAGATCCAGCAGCACCCCGCGCGACGTGATGCCCTTGCCGTCCACCTTCTCGATGCCCAAGCGGCGGGCGCCCAGGCTGGTCACCGAGCCGGCGGGGACGCCGTTGTAGAGCAGGTCGTCGTAGTAGACGTGCGACAGCGCATCCCATTGGGTGGCCGCCTGCAGCGGCATGATGATCATGTCGTCGTTGAACCGGAACAGGTTGTCGACGAAGTAGGGGCCCATCTGCGCCGCCGTCGGGTTGCGGTCCCAGCCGGGTCCGTACTGGGCCAGCGTGGCGGCGTCGCCGCCGTCCACGGTCATCACGTGGATCGGGTTGTGCCGAAAACCGAAGGCGCCCTGCGGTCCTGACGAGCCGAAGTCTACACCCAGCGGAAACACTTTTCCGTGCTGTACCAGGCTGGCGGCCTGGGCGATCTTTTCCTCGGTGATGAAGTTCAGTGTGCCGAGCTCGTCGTCATCGCCCCAGCGGCCCCAGTTGCTGACGTCGCGGGCGGCCCGGCGGAAGTCGGTCACACTGGCCACGGAGTACGCCCTTCCTCGAGTTCGCGAGCGATCGCGGCGCCCACGTTTCCGCCGTCGACCCACACCACCTGGCCCGAAATATAGCTGGCCGCATCGCTATTGAGGAACAGCAGCACGGCTGCTTGCTCGGCGGGCCGGCTGACCCGGCCCAGCGGTTTGGGGATGTCGTCCAGGAAGCCCTGCCCGTAGGCGGTGCGCAGCTGATCCAAGATCGGCGTCTCGGTGACCCCGGGGCCGGTGCAGTTGATGCGGATACCACGAGCACCCAGCGGGGTGACGCTGCGCATGGTGTAGAGAATCAGGGCTTCCTTGGACAGTTGATAGCCGGTGCCCAGCTCTTCGGGATGGCTTGTGCACCAGTCGATACCCTCCCGCATGGTGGCGGTGTCCAGCAGCGGCGCCACCTGCCGCAGGTGCTCGCGGTACCCGGCGGCGGCGAGCGAGGACACGCTCACGATGGACGACCCGGCCACCATCTTCGGGATCAGCGCCTCGGTGAGTTGGCGCGTGCCCAGGAAGTTGACGGTCACCACCAGCGGCGGGTTGCCGATCCCCGAGGACACGCCCGCGATGTTGAACAGCGCGTCGACGGGGCCGTCGATGCCGGCCGCGGCGCGGTCGATGGACTCGGGATCGGCCAGGTCCACCTCGTGGAACTCGCCGAGTGCGCAGCCGGGCCGGCGCTGGTCCAACCCGATCACGTCGGCGCCGAGTTGGCCGAGCTGGCGCACCACCTGCTCGCCGATGCCCGACGCGCATCCGGTCACCACCGCGCGGCGGCCGTCATAGCGCCACAGCGCGTCGATCTCTGCCACGTTTCGCCCCGAAATCCGTTGAGAACTACTTCTTCTGCTGCTGTTGTTCCTTCGCCCGCTGCGCGGCCTGGACCCGGCCTTCGTTGATCTCCGCCATGGCCTCGGGGATCTCGCTGGCGGTGAACTTACCGCCCCGGCCGGTGGGCAGTCCACCGAACGAGTAATTCTCGTCGAACTGCGGCGCGGTCGACTTCGGCCGGCGCGCCTCCACCTTTTCGATCACCGGCGCCAGCCTGGTGGCCTTGTCGGCCACGGCTTTTGCGTCCCGCTCGATGAATTCGGGGAGCACCTCTTTGCCCATCAGTTCGATCGATTCCATGGTGCCCTCGTGGCTGCGCGGGTTGAGCAGCAGGATGATCTCGTCGACGCCGCTTTCCTCGTAGCCGCGCAGGAACTCGCGCACCGTGGCCGGCGATCCGATCGCGCCCCGCCCGGGGCCGTAGGCCAGCGTCGGATCCTTTTCCACCTCTTCGAGATACCGCTTCCACACACCCGTCCGCCCGGGCGTGTGCACGCCGGTCATGTAGTAGTGCATGATCCCGAACGAGAAGAAGCCGCCGCCCTTGCCGAGCCGCTGCAGCGCCTCCTCGTCGGTCTTTGCCACCATCATCGACAGGTCACCGCCGATGGCCAGGATGTTCGGGTTGATCGCCGGCGTGACGGGCACGCCGTTCTCCTCGAACTCCTTGTAGTAGCCGTTGACGCGCTCGGTCAGCGGGCCGGGGCCGGTGTAGGCGAAACTCAAGGCGCCGATTGCCTTTTGGGCGGCCATCTGTACGCTGGCCGGCCGCGTGCAGGCCACCCACACCGGTGGGTGCGGCTTTTGCAGCGGCTTGGGAATGACGTTGCGCGCCGGCATCTGGACGTGCTCGCCGTTGAATCCGCTGAACGGTTCCTCGATCATGCAGCGGATCGCGACCTCGAGGGCCTCCTCCCACTGGGCCCGCTTGTCGGCGGGGTCGATGTTGAACCCGCCGAGCTCACCGACCGACGACGATTCGCCGGTGCCGAACTCGACGCGGCCGTTGGACAGCAGGTCCAGGGTGGCGATGCGTTCGGCGACCCGGGCGGGGTGGTTGACCGCCGGCGGCAGATGCATGATGCCGAAACCGAGCCGGATGTTCTTGGTCCGCTGACTGGCGGCGGCCAGGAAGATCTCCGGCGCCGTGGAGTGACAGTACTCCTCGAGGAAGTGGTGCTCGGTCAGCCAGACGGTGGAGAAACCCGCCTTGTCGGCCGCCTCCACCTCGTCCAGGCATTCCTGCAGCAGGACGTGCTCGTCGTCGGGGGCCCAGGGCCGCGGCAGGGCGAATTCGTAGAACAGCGAGATTTTCATGTGCTACCTCCTATGAGTATTAGCGGCTCGGTTGGCGACTTGGGCCGCAACGTGTTTCGCCGCGACGTAGCCGAAGGTCATGGCGGGGCCGATGGTGGCCCCCGCACCGGCATAGCTGCGGCCCATCACCGGCGCGGAGGTGTTACCCACCGCGTAGAGTCCCGGCACCACGGTGTCGTCGGCCCGCAGCACGCGGGCGTGTTCGTCGGTGCGCAGGCCGCCCGAGGTTCCGAGGTCCCCGAGCACGATTCGGAAGGCGTAATACGGCGGATCGCCCAGCGGATACAGGTTGGGGTTGGGCAAGGTCGGGTCGCCGTAGTAGTTGTCGTAGACGCTGTCGCCGCGGTTGAAATCGTCGTCGTGGCCCTTGCGGGCGAGTTCGTTGAACCGTCGCGCGGTTTCGGCGAGCTCCCCGGCGGGCACCCCGATCTGCGCCGCCATCTCGTCCCACGTCATTGCGGCCTTGACGACACCCGATTCCAGCCAGGCCGGCGGGATCTTGCGGCCGGTGGGCACCGGCGCCCCGGGGATCTTCGGCAGCGGCAGGTGCCCGCCGATGACATAGCGGTTCCACGACCTGTGGTCGGTGATCAGCCAGCACGGGATGTGGGTGACACCGGATCGCTGGCCCTCGATCATGGCGTGGCCGAAGTCCATGTACGGGGCCGCCTCGTTGATGAACCGGCGGCCGGCGCCATTGACGATGAACTGCGCCGGCATCATCCGCTCGTTGAGCATGAATTGCATGCGCCCGTCCGGCCATTGGATGGCCGGGAACCACCACGCCTCATCGAGCAAGTCCGTTGCGGCGCCCACGCTTTGGCCGGCCCGGATGCCGTCCCCCATCGCGGCCGGGTTGCCGAAGCTCCAGTCCTGGTCCACCTCGGGCAGCAGCTCCTTGCGCCAGGCGAGGTCGTGGTCGAAGCCACCGGAGGCCAGGATCACGCCGAACCGTGCGCCGATGCGCTGCGGCTTGCCTTCGCGTTCCACCACCGCGCCGCTGACAGCTCCCTGCGGGTCGGTGAGCAACCGCACCATCGGCGAGTCCAGCCACAGCGGGACACCGCGGTCGCGCAGCGCCAGCCGCATCCGGGCGGCCAGCGACTGCCCGATCGCGGCCATCCGCTCGCCGAACACCCGCGCCCTGACCATCCGGGCGATCAGCTTGAGCAGCACGGCTTTGCCCGCCCAGGACTGCCGGATCCGGTAGAAGGTGCGTAACTCCTTGGGGCCCAGCCAGATTCCCTTGGGGGCCAGGGCCAGCGGCTGCAGCAGCTTGTGCTCGTCGGGCCCGAGCTTGCGCAGGTCGATGGGTGGCACGTTGATGGTGCTGCCGAGTTCGGAGCCGCCGGGCAGCTCCGGATAGTAGTCGGCATATCCGGGCTTCCAGACGAATTCGAACCATCCGGAGAGGTTTTCCAAGAATGCCAGCATCTGCGGCGCGGTCTCGACGTATTGCCGTATCCGCGCCTCGCTGACCAGCCCGTCGGTGATGTTTTTGAGGTATTCCACCACCCCTTCCGGCGAGGGCGAGTAGCCCTCCCGCCGCTGCGCGGGCGCGCCGGGCACCCAGATGCCGCCTCCGGACAGCGCGGTGGAACCCCCGAAGTGGGAGGACTTTTCGACGATCAGCGCATCCAGCCCGGCGGCCTGGGCGGTGAGCGCGGCCGTCATCCCGCCGCCGCCCGAGCCGACGATGAGTACGTCGACGACGTGGTCGAAATCGGTCATTTCGGTCTTGCCGTTCTGATGGCGAATCCGGCGATCAGTTCGGGGGCGGGCTTGTAGTAGCGCATGGTCGTCTCGTAGGGACCGGCCGCCTGCAGTGCCGCGAATGCGGCCACCCAGGTGCGGATTTCGTGCGCGGAGCCGCCGCCCTCGTGCGTCACGAACGAATTCGACCAGCGGTCCAATTCGCTCAGCGAGCCGCGGTCGATGATTTCCAGGAACCGGTGATCCCAGGTCGGGTTGAGCGGCTGCAGTGCACTGTCGCCGGCGGCGAAGCTCCTGGCCGCGTCGATCACCGCGGCCTGCCGGGCCTGGCGCTGCTCGGCCGTCATCGGCGCGCCGTGCACGATCCGCTGCAGCACGGGCTCGGGTGCGGTGGCCAGGGTGGGTACCGGCGGACTGTGCGAGAGCCCACCGGATCCCATCACCAGCACCCGCTTGTCCAGCGTGGCCACATAGGTGCCGACGGCGGCGCCCAGCGCCCGGCACCGGTGCATCGGCCCCAGCGGCACTCCGATCGCGTTGACGAAGACCGGTATCACCGGACGCGAAATGGCCGTGCCGAACAGCTTTTCCAGCGGTTGGACGGTCCCGTGGTCGACGTCCATGCTGGCTGACACGGCGATGTCTACCCCGGCGTCGAGGACGGCTTGCGCGCAGTCGACCGCCAGCTTCTCCGGGACGTCCAGCGGTCCGGCGTGGGTGCCGTAATCGCCGACGCCGCTGGCGCTGGTGCCGATGCAGAAGGGCGGCATCACCTTGTAGAAGAACCCGTTGTAGTGGTCCGGTGAAAAGATGACCACGAGCTGCGGGTCGTAGTCTTCGACGAAGCCTCGCACCCGGGCGATGGCGGCGTCGATGTCGTCAAGCAGGTCCCGCGACGGCCCCGGAAGATTCAGGAGCGGGCTGTGCGACATACAGCACAGAGCCAGTGCCACTTTGCGGATCACCTCCTCGCGGCGTGAGCGTCAGCGCGTCGAACAGCGCCGCGCTCAGGTCGGGCGCGCGCTGTGCGATGCAGGCGCCGGCGATGCATCGATCGGGACGCAGGAACAGCACCGATTCAGCGTGGGTGTCGAACCAGGATTTGAGGTCACCGCGCCGGTCGCCGACGACCACGACGTCGGGATCGTCGTGCCCGGTCCAGTGCAACTGTGTGGCCGGACGCAGTGCAAAGAAGCGGGCGCCCAAGGCTTTCCAGTTCGCGAACGCCGTCTCGCCGAGGATCTTGCGCGGGTTGTTGTTCCAGCACAGCACGGCGAACCAGGGGCCCAGCACGTCGTCGAGCAGCACGTCCTGCTGGTCGCGGGTGTCCACCCGCGGCTGGATGAACAGCGTGCCCACCGGGGAGTCGGCCCGGCCGGGGTTGGCGTGCACGACGGCGCCGTGCTCGTAACGCGGCATGGGCTTGAACCGCATCTCCAGCACGTACCGCTTGAGCGTCGGCACGATCGACGCCGAGCGCACCAGCAGGTCGCGGGCGCCGGCCACCCGGCGGTTGGTGGGTGAGATGACCCGGCCCACTATGGTGGACAGGTCGATCATCGCGCGGGCATGCTTGCGGCGCTCCATGTCGTAGGTGTCCAGCAGCTTGTCGCCGGCCCGCCCGCTCACCACCGCGGCGAGCTTCCAGCCCAGGTTCGCCGCGTCGCGGATCCCGCTGTTGTAGCCCTGTCCCTGCCAGACCGGCATCAGGTGCGCGGCGTCGCCGGCCAGCAGCAGCCGGCCTCGGCGGAACTCGCCGGCGATCCGCGAATGGTGGGTGTACACCCGGCGCCGGATCACGTCGACCCGGTCGGGGTGCGGCACCATCCGGGCCAGCATCCGCGTCAGGAATTCCGGGTCTTCGGCCTGTTCGTCGGACTCGTCGGCGTGAATCATGAACTCGAAGCGGCGAATTCCGTGCGCGATCGAGATCGAGGCGTACGGACGTTCGGGGTCGGCGCCGACCTCACTGTTGGGATGCCCGAGCGGGTCGTTGGCGATGTCGACCACCAGCCACCGCGTCGACGACGTCGTGCCGTCGAAGGACACCCCCATCACCCGCCGGGTCATGCTGCGCCCGCCGTCGCAACCGACGACGTAGCGGGCGCGCAGCCGGGCGGGGTGGCCGTCACCGCCGCCATCGCCGACATTGCCGCCGTCGCCGCCGAGTTCGACGTTCACCCCGTCGGCGTCTTCCCGGCAGCCCGTCATCGGGCTGCCCCAGCGCACCTGAACGTGCGCGAACCGGTCCAGTCCGGCCAGCAGTTCGGCGTCGACGAGCGGTTGCACGAATCCGTTTCGCTTCGGCCAGCCGAAACGCGCGTCGGGCGGGGCCATTTCGGCGAGCACCCGGCGTTTGGCGTCCATGAACCGCAGGATCTGGTTGGGCACGGTGTGCGGCAGCACCCGCTCGACAAGCCCGATCGACTGGAAGGTGCGCAGCGCCTCGTCGTCCAGGCCCACCCCGCGCGGGTAGTCGATCAGGGTGTCCCGCTCCTCGACCACCACGGTGCGGATGCCTTGCAGGCCAAGGATATTGGCGAGCGTCAGGCCGACCGGACCCGCACCCACCACCAGGACGTCGGTGTCGTGGTCGGTTGCCCGTGGCCCCGGCGCGACCATCAGCGGCCCAGCAGGAAATCGAGATGCAGCCGATTGAACGTCTTGGCGTCCTCGTACTGCGGCCAATGACCGCAGCCGGGCATCACTTCGAAACGCGCGCCCGGAATCATCGACGCGATGCGGCGGCCCTCGCTGACATCGGCGGTCGGGTCGTCGCTCGTCCACAACACCAGCGTCGGCGCGATGATCGAGCCGTATTCGGCCGGGCCCAGAATGTTGCGCGCCCGAATCTCGGGGTCCTGCAACGCCATGATGTCGCGCATGGCGGCGACGAACCCCGGTTGGCGGTAGACGCGCTGGCGGCTGGCGACCAGGTCGTCGTAGTCGCGGGACTTGTCGGCCATCAGCCATTTGATCCGCGCTTGCACCGTCTCCCAGGTGGGGTTTTCGGCGGCGGCCATCGACAGCGCGATAATCCGTTGCATCACAACGGGATCTGCCTGCGACCCGCCGGCGGTGTTGAGGACCAGCCGGTCTACCACGTCGGGATGGTCGATGGCCGCGCGGGCGGCCACCCAGCCGCCCAGGGATTCGCCGCTGATGCTGGCGCGCTCGACACCGATGGTGCGCAGCACGGTCATCAGGTGCTCGACGTAGTGGCGGACCTCCAGCGGATGGCCGGGCTTATCGGTGTAGCCGTGGCCCAGCATGTCGATCGACCAGGTCCAGAAATGGTCGGCGTGCGCGGCCAGGTTGCGGACGTACGCCTCGGCGTGACCGCCGGACCCGTGCAACAGGACCAGCACCGGCTTGCCGGGATCGCCGGCGCGCAGGTAGCGGGTCCGGATGCCGCCGGCATCGAGGTAGCCCTGCTCGAACGCGACGCCCTGGAGGTCACTCCATATGCTCTCGAACTCCGCCACGGTTCCGTCCGGCCTCCAGATCGGGGAAATCTCGTTCTCGTTTTCGACCTACGTGTGTGCTAATATCGCACAGTGACGTGCGCTATATATAGAGCTTCGCTCTCACGGGAAGGTCTGTCAAGGCTGTGACGGGTTCTGGGACCGGTTCGCAGACCCTGGCCAGGGGTCTGACCGCGCTGCAGATGGTGGCGGATGCCCCCGCCGGACTCACGGTGCAGCAGCTTGCCGATCAGGTCGGCGTGCATCGCACGATCGCCTACCGGTTGCTGACGACGTTGGCGGAGTTCCGGCTGGTGGCCAAGGGCGAGGACGGCCGCTACCGCCCCGCGGCCGGTCTGGCCGTGCTCGGCGCGTCCTTCGACCGCAACGTGCGGCAGCTGTGCCTGCCGACGCTGCGCGCGCTGGCCGACGAGCTGGGCACCACGGTGTCCCTGCTCGTTGCCGAGGGCGACCAGCAAGTGGCGATCGCGGTGATCGTCCCCAGCCACGTCGCCTACCAGCTGTCCTTTCACGAAGGCAGCCGGTACCCGCTCGACCGCGGCGCCGCCGGCATCGCCCTGCTCGCGTGCATGCCGCCGCGGCCGGGGGAACGTGAGCTGGTGTCGCGGGCACGCGAGCGTGGTTGGGTGACGACGTACGGCGAGATCGAACCGAACACCTACGGCCTGGCCGTCGGTGTGCGCCGCCCGGCGCCGTCCCCACCCACCTGTATCAACCTCATCTCGCACCGCGAAGACGTCGTGATGCGCGGCAAGGATGCGGTCATGCGGGCCGCGGAGCAGTTATCAAAGCTGTTGAGCTGAAGGGATTGCAGTCCATGTCATGGGACCACGAAGTCGACGTCGTCGTGCTCGGCAGTGGCGGCGCCGGTCTCACCGCCGCGCTGACCGCGGCCGTGGCGGGCGCTTCGGTGCAGGTTTACGAGAAGGCACCGACCGTCGGCGGCACCACCGCCGTGTCCGGCGGCATCGTGTGGATACCGGCCCACAACCGTTGTCCCGACGGGGAATTGACGGCCGCCGACGCGTTGAAGTATCTGCGCGCGCAGTCCCTCGGTTCGATGGACGACGAGTTGGTCGAGACGTTCGTGCGCACCGGCCCGGCGATGCTCGACTTCATCGAGGCGCACAGCGGCCTTCACTTCGAGATCGCGACCGGCTTCCCCGACTACCGGCCCGAGCTCCCGGGAGGACGGCCCAGGGGTGGCCGATCGCTGAGCGCGGTGCCCTTCGACCTTGCCCAACTGGGCGAATGGGCAACGCGGATAACGTCTTTCCCTGCCGACTGGTCCAACGTCGGGTTCGACGCCGAGACCCGGGCGCGGCTGCACGCCGCGATCGACGAACGAACAGGTCACCTGTGCGTGGCCGGCACCGCGCTGATCGCCGGCCTCCTCAAGGGCCTGCTGGACCTCGGGGTGACGCCGCGGGTGAACGCGCGGGCCGAAGAGCTCGTCGCCGAGGACGGGGAGATCACCGGGGTGCGCATCGCCTCGGCCGATGGCCGCATCGGCGTTCGCGCGCGGCGCGGAGTCATCCTGGGCACGGGCGGTTTCGAGTGGGATACCGTTCTGGTGCAGGCGTTTCTGCGCGGCCCCATGCATGGCGCGGTCTCGCCACCCAACAACACCGGGGACGGGCTGCGGATGGCGATGGCGCACGGCGCGGATCTGGCCAACATGGGCGAAGCGTGGTGGGTGCCCATCGTCCAGATCCCGGGCGACACCATCGACGGCAAGCCGCGCAGCCGCAGTGTGCGGCTGGAAAGGACGCGGCCGCGCAGCATCATCGTCAACGCGGCGGGCCGGCGCTTCGTCAACGAGGCGTGCGACTACAACTCGATGGCCGGCGCGTTCCACTACCTGGATCCGCGCGGCGGATACGTCAACGACCGCGGGTGGATGGTGTTCGACTCGGTTCACCTGCAGCGCTACGGATTCCTGGGTGTCGAACCGGGACAACCGGTTCCGGACTGGTTCTGCGAGTCGGCAGACCTCGCCGAGCTGGCCGCCAAGACCGGCATCGACGCCGACGGTCTGGCCCGCACCGTCGAGAACTGGAACCGGTATGTGGCGGCCGGCGTCGACCCCGACTTCGGCCGCGGCTCCAGTGCCTACGACGGCTACTGGGGCGACGACAGCGCGACCACTCAGGCGGGCAAGACGCTCGGGCCGATCGACACCGCCCCGTATTACGCGGTGCCGGTGAGCATCGGCGCGATGGGCACCAAGGGCGGCCCGCGCACCGATCGCGACACGCGCGTGCTGCATGTGGGCGGTGAGCCGATCCGGGGCCTCTTCGCCGCGGGCAACGCGATGGGCGGGGTGACCGGACGCGCGTACGGCGGCGCCGGCGGAACACTTGGCCCGGCAATGGTTTTCGGGTACCGCGCCGGCCACGCCGCGGCCACCGGCAAATCGGTCGACTTGCAATAGCGGCGGCTTGGGCGCTTCGCGCCCCCGCTTCGCGCCGAGCGAGTGGGCCCGGTTTCGCACCCCCGCTTCGCGCCGAGCGTGGGCCTTACGTCCCGAAACTGCCGGCTGGACGACCATAGGCCCCACGCTCGACGGGGAATCGCGGTGCGGTGAGCGGCAACCGATAGCGCCGGTGCTAGCGCAATCCAAACTCACTTCATGCCAGCCAAACTGGTGCGCACGTGACCAATGTGACCCGCAGCAGCGATCGGCGCCGTTAGTTTCTCAGAGGCACCTCGACGCACACGTGCGTGCCCACCGGAACATCCAGGAATACCAGCTCTCCCCCGGCGGCCTCCACCCGGGCGCGATGCGAGGCCAGCCCGATGTGCCCCTCGCCCAAGCGGCGCGCCACCGTCTCCTGGTTGAAGCCCACGCCGTCGTCGACGACGTGCAGGACGCACGTCCCGTCGGTGCGGCCGAGCATGATCGCCGCGGTGCGGGCCCGCGAATGCCGCACAACGTTGGACAGCAGCTCGCGCACCACGCCGAACACCACCGCGTCGATGGCGCTGCGCCCCGGATAGTCGATGTCGGTGGAGATTTCGATCCCGGACCGCTGCGCGGTGAATTCGGCCAGCTGCTGCACGGCAGCACCCAGCCCGACCTGTTCGAGCACCGCGGGATGCAGCTCGAACGTCGCCTGCCGCAACCGCTCCGAGGCCAGCTGCAGACCGGCCAGCCCCCGGCCGATACGTTCGTCATCGGGCACGGCCGCATCCAGCTCGACGAGCTCTTGGCGCACCGCCAGGATGTCTTGCAGCGGCCCGTCGTGAATGAACTCCGAGATCCTGCGCTGGGACACATCCGACGCGTTCATGGTCTGGGCGAGCAATTCCTCCCGCAACGCGCTGAGCCCGGCCACCGAGCGGGTATGGCGCTCCTCGATGCGCACCACCAAGAAGGCGGCACAACAGAGAAAGCCGTAGAGCAGGAACCGAAAACCCGCCTCCGGCAGGCGCACCGAGCTCGACATCACCGGATCTTGCAGCACGGCAATCGCGAACCCGAGCATGGAGAAGATCAGCACCACGGCCGCCCGGCGGGAGGAGACGTCGAGTCCCAGCAGGACCGGCAGCATGGCCATGATGAGCAGCGGATAGATCCCGTTGGTGGACAGCAACTGAAAGATCGTCAACGCCAGGATGTCGACGACGGTGAACGCGAACGGCTCCAGCCGGCCGACCCCGGCCAATCTGCCGATCCCGATCCAGCGGCGAAACGGCGCGAACGCCAGCGCCACAGCACCGAGGGCGATGATTCCGTACAGCAGGATCAACACGCTTTCCTGCGGCCACTCGGATCGGGCGGTGCCGATGATCATCGCCGCGACCATCAGGCCCACCACGCCGACCCGCAGCACCGAGCCGATTCGGTACGAGCGCATTTGGTGAACCGCACGTACCCGCTCCAGCTCTGCGTCCCCGGCTACCGCCACCCGATCACCGTACTCATCCGCGCCGGTCGACCCCAAGCAAACGAGAAGACGACTCATCGGGCCGCCCAATCGTGGCGAACGCCGTTGTTCGGCAAAGAGCTACACTGTCGGCCATGGCTGACCCGGCTACCCGCGAGACGGTGCGGGTGGTCGTCGCCGACGACCACCCGCTGTTTCGCGAAGGTGTGGTGCGCGCGCTGGTGTCGAGCGGCGCGGTGAACGTGGTCGGCGAGGCGGAAGACGGTTCTGCGGCACTGGAATTGATCAAGTCGCACCAGCCCGACGTCGCGCTGCTCGACTACCGGATGCCCGGCATGGACGGCGCCCAGGTGGCCGCGGCGGTACGCGCCGACGGGCTGGCGACCCGGGTGTTGCTGATCTCGGCGCACGACGAATCGGCGATCGTCTACCAGGCGCTGCAGCAGGGTGCGGCCGGGTTCGTGTTGAAGGACTCGACGCGCAGCGAGATCGTCAAGGCCGTGCTCGACTGCGCGCAGGGCCGCGACGTCGTGGCACCCGCGCTCGTCGGCGGTCTTGCCGCCGAGATCCGCCAGCGCGCGGAACCGACGGGGCCGGTGCTGAGCGCGCGCGAGCGCGAGGTGCTCCACCGGATCGCGCGCGGTCAAAGCATCCCCGCCATCGCGGGCGAACTCTACGTGGCGCCGTCGACGGTCAAGACCCACGTGCAACGCCTCTACGAGAAGCTGGGGGTCAGCGACCGCGCGGCCGCCGTCGCCGAGGCAATGCGCCAAGGTCTGCTCAGCTAGCAGCCGACCAGCGGTCGGGTGCGCTCACCGCATCGGACCGGCGCGCTCGCACCAGCGCTTTCGCGCACGCCATCGCCTCGGCCACCAGATGCCGGGCTCCGCGTTCGACCTCCACGAGCCGGTCGGGGTCGACCCCGTCGGCCATCAGCCGCCGTCGCGCCAGGACCAGCGGGTCGATGGCGACGGGGTGGTTCGTCCGGTAGGTGATCGCCTCGACCAGGCTTGGCCCGTCGCCGGCGCTGGCGCGCCGTACCGCTTGGCCCACCGAATCACCCACGGCCACAACGTCTCTGCCGTCGACCAACGCCATGGGCATCGTCTCGGACCGGTAGGCGCACCGCCGGGCATCCGGGCCGCCGCGGACATTCTGCACGACGAACACCACCGGCAACCGCCACGACGCGGCGATCTTTGCGGCCGTGGCGAACTCGACGGAGTGCGTGTCACTACCCGCGATGGCACACAGCGTGACCCTGCCGTCACCGGCCATCCGCTGCGCGTTGGCGTCGCCGAGCGCAAACAGGGTCGATTGCCCCAACGCGCTTTCGTTGGCCAGCGCCTGCTTCCAGTCAGCCGCACCGCTTTTCCGCGATCCGCCGGTGCCCCCGCGCGTGGTTCCGAGCAACTCCGCGATCGCCGGGCCCAGCGGCAGGCCCAGGCCGATCTGCTGGGCGTGCCGGAATCGGGGGGTGGTCGCGTTGACCAGGTCTCCCGGTCGAAGTGCGGCGACGGCCCCGACGGCGACCGCCTCCTGCCCGAAGTCCACCGGCGCGTCGTCGTCGATCGCGGCGCCGACGGCTGATTCGTCCAGCGCCATGTCGAGCAGCCGCAGGACCCACATCCGGCGGTAGGGCTCCAGCCGGTCGTCGTGTTCGGGTGCTGTCATGTGCCGGACCTCCTGAGTCGCAAGCGATTTGCTTGGCCCTCAAGGTAGGGGGATGGCCCGCGGCGCGCCTCCGCCGATCGGTCCGCAAACGTGATGAATGCCGGTTCCCCCGATTGGGGGACACGGCCGGCGGTCAGTCCGTCTCGGTCCTCGACGGCGAGAGCAGCCGGTCGGCGGCGGTGTAGGGATCCTGGGTGCCGTCGACGACGGCCTCGGCGAGCCGGTCGAGGGCCGGCTGGGTGCGCAGCCGGGTCTGCGCCAGCGACAGGATCTGGGCCCGGGCGCGCGCCAGTCGACGGGCGCGGCTGTCGGTGCGGCGATGGTCCTCGATGGCCGCCATCAGGTCCTCGATGCCCTCGCCCCGGGCGGCGATCAACGACACGATGGGGGCGCTGGTTTCGGCACGAAGATCCCGGACCGTCTGCTCGGCGCCGTCGCGGTCCGCCTTGTTGACGGCCACGATGTCGGCGACCTCCAACACCCCCGCCTTGGCGGCCTGGACCGCGTCGCCGGCACCGGGATTGAGGATGACGACGGTCGGGTCGGCCACGGCGGCGATCTCGATCTCGGACTGGCCCACCCCGACCGTCTCGAGCAGGACGACGTCGTAGCCGATCGCCGCCAACAGCCGGATGGCCGCCGGAACCGCGGCGGCCAGGCCGCCGAGATGGCCGCGGGTCGCCACGGAGCGGATCAGCACGTCGGAGTCGTTGATATGCGCGGCCATTCGGATCCGGTCGCCCAGCAGCGCGCCCCCGCTGAACGGCGACGACGGGTCCACCGCCAGCACCGCCACCCGGCATCCCCGTCGGCGGTAGGCGCCGACCAGGGCGGCCACCGTCGTCGACTTCCCCGCACCCGGCGGTCCGGTGATGCCGATCACCGGGCCCGTGTCGCGGGGCGCGGGACCGATCGCCGTCAAGACCTCGTCGCGCTGCTCGCCCTCCACGAGGCTGAGCAGCCGACCGGCCGCCCGGGGAGATCCGTTGCGCGCCCGGTCGATCAGCTCTCCGATGGTCATGTGCGCATTATTCGCCCGCGACCTCGATCACCGTCGCCGAACCCATGCCCCCGCCCGCGCACATCGCCGCGACGCCGATACCGCCGCCGCGGCGGCGCAATTCGTGCACCAGGGTGACCAGCATCCGGGCCCCGGTCGCCGCCACGGGATGACCCAGCGAGCAGCCGCTGCCGCTGACGTTGACCTTGTCCGGGTCGAGTTCGAGCAGCTTGACCGTGGCCACACACATCGCCGCGAAGGCCTCGTTGATCTCGAAAAGGTCCACATCGGAGATCGAAAGCCCAGCGCGTCCAAGGGCTTTCGGTATCGCCTCCACCGGCGCCAGGCCGGTGATCGCCGGGTCGACCCCGACCGACGCCCAGGACCGGATGGTGGCCAACGGCCGCAGCCCGAGCCGGTCGCTGGCGATCGTCAGCACCGCGGCACCGTCGTTGGCGCCGCAGGCGTTGCCGGCGGTGATGGAGAAGCCCTCGATTTCCGGATGTAACGGCTTGAGCGCGGCCAACTTCTCCATGCTGGTGTCGCGGCGCGGGTGTTCGTCGACCGAGAACAGCCCGTGCGGGGTGTCGATGGGCACGATCTCCTCTTTGAAGCGGCCCTCGTCGATGGCGGCGATGGCGTTGCGGTGCGACCGCAGCGCCCAGGCGTCCATCTCCTCGCGGCTCACCCCGGCTTTGACGGCAGCGTTCCAGCCGACGGTGATCGACATGTCCATGTTCGGGGCGTCGGGCCGGTCCGGGTGGGTCGGCGGGAACCAGTCGACCCACTCGCCGTCGACCTGCATCCGCGATCGCGGCGACGTGGAAGCCGAGTTGACGCCGCCGGCGATGACCAGTTGGTCCATTCCGGCGCGCACGCTGGCCGCGGCGCTCTGTACGGCCGCCTGACCCGCCGCGCAGTGCCGGTTGTTGGCCAGGCCGGGCACCTGGGTCAGCCCCGCCGTGATGGCCGCGTGGCGGGCCAGCACGCCGCCGCCGTAGAGGCCCTCGCCCAGGATCACGTCGTCGACCTGGGTCGGGTCGATATCTTTCACCGCTTCGCTGACGACGTGGTGGGCCAGGTCGAATGCGCTGGTGTCGCGCAGGGTGCCCTTGCGGGCGGTTCCGATGGGTGTGCGCAGCGCGGACACGATGACGGCTTCAGCCACAGTCTTCTCCAGTTCAACCAGCAGGTGCAGCGCCCGTGCGCCATCCGCACCTCACGAGAATATTATTCTCGCAGCAGGAGAGCGTCAGTTGCAACCAGCGCGGTGTGGCGGCCGGCGGGTCAGTTGGTGCGGTCGGACCATCCCCGCGGGAGGTCGCCGGGAGCGGTGTCGATGACGGTCTCGTCGTCGGTGCCGACGTATTCGAACAGGGTGATGTAGGCGAACTCGGGGACTTCGTAGATCGGGTAGGTCGGGCCGCGGTCGCGGTAGGCCCGCATCTCGTCGAGGTGTTCGTTCTGGAAGCAGACCGTGCGCTCGCCATGCTGGCGAATCCACTGCGGGAAGAAGATGACGCCGTGAATGCGGCGTTTGGACGGCAGGACGTTGACCGCGACGCAGGTGCCGGTGGGCTCGGTCCACGAGATCTTGTAACTGTCGTCGTCGAGCTGGACGAGGTTGACCTCCTGGCCTTTGACCCAGCGCCCGCCGACATGCCCCGAGTGGATGCGGTAGTCGATGGTGGTGGCGTTCTTGACATACATTTCGTACTGCCAACCGTTGGCGTAGGTGTAGATGAAGCGGTGTCCGGCGATCCCCGAGAAGTCTTGCGGGGGAATCGGGTTCGCGACGCTGGTCATGGTCGTGCCTCCCATCTCGGTCCGGCCGCGCGGGCCGCGCTCAGGGGAGATCTTGCCAGAACCGCACTCCCCCGGGAGCTGCGGGAATCGGTCCGATTTGGGATGGTGGGTGGATGACTGAGGGAATGGTCGCGGTCCCCGGTGGCCAGGTGTGGTTCCAGCGCACCGGCGGCGGCGCCAGGCTTCCGCTGCTCGTCATCCACGGCGGGCCGGGTCTACCGCACGACTACCTGCGGTCGCTGCGGCGGTTGGCCACCGACCGCGAGGTCATCTTCTGGGATCAGCTCGGCTGCGGCAACTCCAAATGCCCACCGAACCCCGGCCTTTGGACCATGGAACGCTCGGTGGCCGAGGTGGATGCCGTGGTGCGCGCCCTGCGGCTGGACCGCTTCCATCTGTTCGGAAATTCCTGGGGCGGGATGCTAGCCCAGCAGTACGTTCTGGACGCGGCTCCGGCCGGCGCCGCCAGCCTCACCATCTCCAACAGCATTGCCTCCATCCCGCAGTTCGCGAAGATGGTGGCGCGCTTGAAGTCTGAGCTGGACCCCGCCACACAGGCGGCCATCAACCGTCACGAGGCCGCCGGCACCACGCATGACCCCGAATACCAGGCCGCGATACGCACCTGGAATGAAACCTACCTGTGCCGGGTGCGGCCCTGGCCGCGCGACCTCGAGGACGCGTTCCGCAAAATGAGCGCCGAGGTCTTCGAGACGATGTTCGGCGCCAGCGACTTTCACATCGTCGGCACGGTGCGGGACTGGGACGTCTTCGACCGGCTGGGCGAAATCGCCGTGCCCACACTGGTACTCGCGGGCCGCTACGACGAATGCGTGCCGGAGCACATGTGGGAGATGCATCGGCGCATACCGGGCTCGCGCTTCGAGCTGTTCGAGTCCAGCGCCCACATGCCGTTCATCGAGGAACCGGAGAAGTTCGACGCGGTGATGCGTGACTTCTTACGGCTGCACGACTGATCGATTCAGTTCTTGTCCGCCAGTTTGGTGACGATCGACCGGAAATCCTCGGTGACGAACGACTGGCTCTCGGCCGACAACGCATAGTCCAGACTGGCCAGCACGGCCCGCTCCAGATGGATGTTGAGCACCCGCTTGGTGCTTTCCACCGCCTGCTGCGGCAGCTCCAAAATCTTTTTGGCGCAGGCGATTGCCTCGGCGACGGGATCGTCGGCCACGTGATTGGCCAACCCGAGCTCGACGGCGCGCTGCGCGCTGATCCGGGTGCCGGTCAGCGCGTACTCCTTGGCCAGCAACAGGCTGATGTGCAGCGGCCAGGTCAACGGCCCACCGTCGGCGGCCACCAGACCCACCTGCACATGCGGGTCGGCCAGGTAGGCGTTCTCGGCGATGTAGACGATGTCGCTCAGCGCCACCAGGCTGCAGCCCAGCCCTACCGCGGGGCCATTGACGGCCGCTACCACCGGAATCCGGCAGCGCGCCATGCCCAGCACGATCTCGCGCCCGTCCCGGATGGTCTTGGCGCGCAGGTCGGCGTCGGCGGACAACTCCTTGAGATACCCGAAATCGCCGCCCGCCGAAAAAGCCCGGCCGGCACCGGTGATCACGGCGGCACGCGCGGTGGGGTCATCGGTCAACCGCTGCCACAGCCGCGCCAGCCCCACGTGCAGGTCGTCGTTGACCGAGTTGAGCGAGTCCGGCCGGTTCAGCGTGATGATGCGCAGCGCACCGTCGGCCCGGACATCGATTTCGGTAGGCATGTCGTACACGTCAGACTCCTTTAGATGGTCGTGACCCGCTTCACCCGGGCTTCGCCCGCGCTCGCGATCACTCCTACAATCCCAAGATCCGTGAAGCGATGATGTTCTTCTGTATTTGTGATGTCCCGCCCATGACGCTTTGCGCCCGGCTGTACAGGTAGGCGCTGAGCAGATCGGGGTCCCGGGTGCCCGCGACGGCCAGCGCGGCATGGCCGACGGATTGTTCGACCCAGGTCATCAGCAGCTTGTCAAGCGATCCCTCGGGCCCGTGCGACACGCCGTCCAGCTGCTCGGACAGCCGTCGCCGGACGTGATGCGTGAGCATCTCCGATTGCACTGCCGCCCAAGCCAATTCCTCGCACACCGGGCCGTCGGTGCGCGCGTAAAGGCTGCGGACGATCTTGCCGTAGCGAGCCGCATACCCCAGCGTGGAGGGCTCGCGTTCGTGCCCGACCACCGTCATGGCCACCGCCCACCCGTCCCCGGGGGCACCGACCATCCGGTCCGCGGGAACCTTGGCGCCGTCGAAGAACACCTGACCGAATTCGTTGGTCACCCCGTTGATCATGCGGAGCGGACGCTGTTGTACGCCAGGCTGTTTCATCTCGAGGATGAACGCCGACAGGCCGCGGTGACGCTTGGCCTGCGGATCGGTGCGGGCCAGCAGCAGACACCAGTCGGCGACATCGGAGTAACTGGTCCAGATCTTGTGCCCGTCGACGACGTAGGTGTCGCCCTCCAGCCGGGCGGTGGTGGTCAGCGACGCCAGGTCCGAACCGGCGCCCGGCTCGCTGAAGCCCTGACACCAGCGCTCGGTGCCATTGATGATGCCGGGCAGGAAGCGCCGGCGCAGTTCGTCGCTGGCGTGCCGGCCGATGCCGTAGATCAGATAGCCCACGCTGGGCCGCGGCGGCGCCCCGGCCCGGGCCAGTTCCTCGTCCACGATGACGTCGTACACCGGCGCCAGCTCCTGGCCGCCGTACTCGCGGGGCCACGACAGCCCAAAGAAGCCCTCGCGGTACAGGGCCTGGTGCCACTCGGCCTGCCGGGCCCAGTAGTCGTCACCGGAACTGGCAAACTCCTTGGCGTGCAACGAAAGCCAAGAGCGCAGCCGCTCCCGGAAGGCGGCCTCGTCGGGTGAATCACGAAAGTCCAAGATCGATCTCCTTCAACGCGACCGGCCACAGCTCGGTCGAGGTCAGGGCCCGGCGCAGGTAGACGTGCGCCGCGCACTCCCAGGTGTTGCCGATACCGCCGTGCACCTGAATCGCCGTCTCACAGACCGTTCGGGCGGCACGCGCACAGTAGACCTTGGCAATCTGGGCCGCCCGGATGGCCTCGGCGGGTGCCAGCGCGTCCACCGCCCACCCGGCGTGCCGGGCCACGCTGATCGAACCCTCGATCAGCGCAAGGCTTTCCGCCAGCAGGTGCGCGATGGCTTGATACGACCCGATCGGATTACCGTACTGCTCACGGATTTTCGCGTAGTCGCAGGCCAGCGCGTGCGCGCCCCGGGCGACGCCGACCAGGTCGGCCGTCGTGGTGACCAGCGCCAGCGCCCGCCACTGCCCGGCCACGTCGGAACCCACATCCCCCAGCGTCTCCGGAGAGCCCACCGTCGTCGCGTCGGCCCGGGTCAGGTCGACGTTGTCCGGCGCGGGCCGCACATCGGCGGCCAGGACCGCGCCACCCGACAGGGAGACGGCGCGCCGAGCGCCCCGGGCATCGACCGCCCGATCGTCGACGGCCACCGTCGTCGCCGCCGCGTCGGCGCCGACGTGGCGGAGCAGGTCGTCGGCGAGCACCGGACCCAGAAACGGCGTGTCGACCAGCCGGCGGCCGAATTCCTCGGCGACGATGGCCACTTCGACACCCGAGGCGCCGTCGGAGCGCAACGACCGCCAGCCGGACATCTCGATCTGCTTGTCCAGCCGGCTGATTCGGCCCTGGTCGTCGAGATCCTGCACCGTTGCCGGGCCGAGGTCGTCGGCCAGCTTGGCGGCGGCATCACGCAATTGCTGTTGTTCAGCTGTCAGACGTACATCCATGGCGCTCCTTCAGCACTCGGCGCAGCACCTTGCCCGAAGGCAGGCGGGGGATTTCGGGCACGACCACCACTCGGCTCAGATGTTTGTAGGACGCCAGCTTTTGGCGCACCAGGGCGGTCAACTCGGTCACGTCCACCGGTGCGGACACCGCGACCGCGGCGACGACGGCTTCGCCGTTGAGCCCGTCGGGCACGCCGAACACCGCGCAGTCCGCGACGGCGGGATGCCCCTGCAGCACCGCCTCGATCTCGGCCGGCGCCACCTGGAAGCCGCGCACCTTGATCATCTCCTTGAGACGGTCGGTAATGCGCAGCCACCCGCCGGTGTCCAGCCAGCCGGCGTCTCCGGTCCGGTACCACCCGTCGCGGATCGCCTCGCCCGTCGCCTCGCCCGGCAGATAGCCGGCCATCAGCGACGCCGACCGGGCCTGTATCTCACCGACCTCGCCCGCTCCGGCCGGCTCGCCGCTCGCGAGCGAGACGACCCGCACCTCGACGCCGGGCACCGGCCGTCCGACGGTGTCCAGCCGCGCGTCCTCGATCGGATTACACGCGATCACCGGCAATTCCGTGGTCCCGTAGGCGGGCAGCCAACCCACCCCGGTGCGCCGGGTCACCGTCTGGGCGACCTCAGCGTTGACGGGCGTTGCCCCCCACACGATGTAGCGCAGCGAGGACAGGTCATAGGACTCGAGATCCGGATGGGAGGCGATGGCCAGTGCGATCGGCGCCACCGCCATTTCGACTGTGACGCGGTCACTTTCGATGTGGTGCAACACCTTGTCGATGTCGAAGCGGGGGTGCAGCCGCACGCAGGCGCCGGTCTTGAGCGCGGTCAGCAGATTCAGCAGGCCCAGGATGTGCGACGGCGGCGTCGCCACCTGGATTCGGTCGCGGCGTGTCAGCCGCAGCGCCTCGCGCCAGTGCCGCACCGCCTCGTCGAGCGAGGCGTGGGTGTGCCGGACGGCCTTCGGCAGGCCGGTGGTGCCGGAGCTGAACACCAGCACCGCGTCGCCGGCGCGCGGCGGCGCACCGGCCGTCGGCTGCGCGGGCGGGACCGGCTCGTCCAGGTGCAGCATCGGCATCAGGCCGGCCAGCACCGGATGGTCCCCGACGGCGTGCCCGGGATCGGTCAACGCGAGCGCATGCTCGACCTCGTCGCGCTTCCACGCCGGGCTGATGAGCACGGCCGTGGCGGCCAACCGCCAGATGGCGAGCAGCACGGCCAGGAATTCGGGCCGGTTGGAGGTCATCACTGCGACCCGTCGACCGGCCGTGACACCGTCCTTGGCCAGCGCGGCGGCCCAGCCGTCGGCCAATGCGTCGAGTTCGGGCACGCTCAATCGCCGTTCCTCGAACACGAGCGCTGCCGGCTCGGTCACGTCCCGTCCTTCCCTGACAGGCCGGGCAGACCCGACATCCATACAGTCTTGAGAAGATGCTATCGCTCCGTGAGAATAGTATTCTCTATACTGAAGAATGCAAGTACGGGAGGGGGCGGTCAAAGTGACGGTCACCCGGATCATCGAGGAGACCCCACGGGTGACAGATCCGGCAACCAACGGCTCGAGCGCCGGAACGGTGACGATTCATCTGGACCGCAAGAAGGTCTCGGTGCCCATGGTGCCCGGCGAGACCCTGCTGGAGACCGCGCGGCGGGCCGGGCTGGAACCGCCGTTCAGCTGCGAGGCCGGCAACTGCGGCACGTGTATGGCCAAGCTCGAAGAGGGCCACGCGACCATGCGGGCCAACGACGCGCTGGAACCCGACGAAGTCGCCGAGGGCTACATTCTGACGTGCCAGGGCGTTCCGGACACGGACTCGGTCACGGTGCGCTACGAGTAGCCAGAGAGGTGGCGGCAATGGCCAAGGGCATCATCCTCGTGGAGAGTCGACCCAGTTCGCCTGAGCGAGAACAGGAATACAACACCTGGTACGACGAGGTGCACCTGGGTGAGCTGGTGGCCCTGGACGGATTCGTCTCCGCGCGCCGGCTGCGGCCGGTGGACGGCGACGGCCCCTACGTCGCCATCTACGAGATCGAGGGCGACGACCTGCAGGCGATTCTGGACAACATGATCGCCAGCGCCGGGCAGCTGCACATGTCGGATGCCCTGCAGCTGGATCCGGCGCCGATCCCACGACTGCTCGAAGTGACCACCGAGTGCGGAGGCTAGCCCATGAAGGCCGATGACCTGATCCTGGTGAGCATCGACGACCACGTCGTCGAGCCGCCGGACATGTTCCTGCGGCACGTGCCCGCCAAATACCGGGACGAGGCCCCGATCGTCGTCACCGACGACAAGGGCGTCGACCAGTGGATGTACCAGGGCAGGCCGCAGGGCGTCAGCGGACTGAACGCCGTGGTGTCGTGGCCGGCCGAGGAGTGGGGCCGCGACCCGGCCGGGTTCGCCGAGATGCGGCCCGGCGTCTACGACGTCCACGAGCGGGTGCGGGACATGAACCGCAACGGCATCCTGGCGTCGATGTGTTTCCCGACGTTCACCGGCTTCTCGGCCCGGCACCTGAACATGCACCGCGAAGAGGTGACGCTGGTGATGGTGTCGGCCTACAACGATTGGCACATCGACGAGTGGGCGGGTTCCTATCCCGACCGGTTCATCCCGATCGCCATCCTGCCGACGTGGAATCCCGAGGCGATGTGCGCCGAGATCCGCCGGGTGGCGGCCAAGGGCTGCCGGGCGGTCACCATGCCGGAATTGCCGCATTTGGAAGGACTTCCGAGCTATCACGACGAGGACTATTGGGGTCCGGTGTTTCGCACCCTGTCCGAAGAGAACGTGGTGATGTGCCTGCACATCGGCACCGGGTTCGGGGCGATCAGCATGGCCCCCAACGCGCCGATCGACAACATGATCATCCTGGCCACCCAGGTCTCGGCGATGTGCGCCCAGGACCTGCTGTGGGGTCCGGCCATGCGCAACTACCCCGACCTGAAATTCGCCTTCTCCGAAGGTGGTATCGGCTGGATTCCGTTCTACTTGGACCGCAGCGACCGGCACTACACCAACCAGAAATGGCTGCGCCGCGACTTCGGCTCTCAACTGCCCAGCGAGGTGTTCCGGGAGCACTCGCTGGCCTGCTACGTGACCGACAAGACGTCGCTGAAGCTGCGCCACGAGATCGGCATCGACATCATCGCCTGGGAGTGCGACTACCCGCATTCGGACTGCTTCTGGCCGGATGCGCCCGAGCAGGTGCTGGCCGAACTGACCGCCGCCGGCGCCGATGACGCCGACATCAACAAGATCACCTGGGCGAATGCCTGCCGGTTCTTCAGCTGGGACCCGTTCGCCCGCACGCCCCGCGATCAAGCGACCGTCAAAGCGTTGCGCGCCAGGGCTCTTGACGTCGACGTGTCCATCCGGTCGCGCGCCGAGTGGGCGCGGCGCTACCACGAGAAGCAGCTGGCGGGCAGACGTAGGCGAGGCGGCGCAGCCGCCGCGGGCGCAGCCGCCGCGGGCGCAGCCGCCGCGGCGCAGCCGCCGCGGGCGCAGCCGCCGCGCGAGCGTGCACTTAGTTTCACGCTGGGCGCCGAGCGTGAAACTAGTTTCACGCTCGGCGGCGTGATGCCCTACGACTGCGGCAGCTGGGGCGGCGGACGGTACTCGGGCTGGTATCCCGACACGTGGATCGGGCTGCCGACCAGACGGAATTCCCCCGCGGTCACAACGACTTCCGGAGTGGCCTCGAGCGCCTCGGGCAGTGTTCTGACCGCCGCCGCCGGCACCCCGAGCGGACGCAGCCGCCGTTCCCACCCGGCGGCGCTGTCGGTGGCCAGCATCGCGGTGACGACGGCGAGCACCTCGTCGCGCCGGGCCACCCGCTCCGCCATGGTTTCAAACCCCCCGATACCCGCCTCCGCCGCGAACGACTTCCAGAAGCCGTCGTGGGTGATGAACAGCGCCAGATACCCTTCGGCGGTCGGAAATAGCTGCGCCGGAACGTAATAGGAGTGCGCCCCGTGTGGGCGGCGCTGCGGCTCGACGCCGCTGTTGAGGTACGCCGACGCGTGGTAGTTCAGCTGCGACAGCATGACGTCGCGCAGCGACACGTCCACCTGGCCGCCGGTGCCCGAGATGATCTTGGCCAGCAACCCCAGTGCCGCGCACATCCCGGTGGAGTTGTCGGCCGACGAATAGCCGGGCAGCGTCGGCGGGCCATCCGGGTCGCCGGTCAGCGCGGCGGTGCCCACGCCCGCCTGCACCACGTAGTCGAAGGCCGGATCGTCGCCGCCGTACAGCCCGAAACCGGTGATGGCGACGCAGACGATCTTCTCGTTGTGCCGCCGCAGGTCGTCGTAGGTGAGCCGGAGCCGGCGGATCGCGGACGGTTTCAGATTCACCAGCAGCGCATGGGATTCCGCGGCGAGCTCACCCAGCCGCCGTTGTCCCGCATCGGAATTGAGGTCCAGGCAGATGCTGGACTTGTTGCGGTTGAGGCTGGCGAAGTAGGTGGCGCCGACGCTGCGGGAGATCTCGCCGCCGGCGGGTTCGATCTTGGTGACCTCGGCGCCGAGATCGGCGAGCAGCATGGTGGAGTACGGACCCGCCAGCATGGTGCCGACCTCGAGAATACGGATCCCCGCCAACGGCCCGGTGTTGTTGCCGCTCAACGCAACTCCGCGGCAAGTGAGGCGATCATCTCGCGGGTCCGGCGCTTGGAGGCCACCAGCTCGTCGCGGTTGTCGCCGATGGGCAGCAGCCGCACCGACAGATCGGTGACGCCGGCGTCGGCGAAGCGTCGCATCCGGGCCAGAATCTGTTCGGGTTCGCCGGCCGCGCACAGGTCGCCGACGTCGCGGGCATCGCCGCGTTCGAGCAGCCGCTGATAGTTGGGCGACACCTCGGCCTCGCCCAGGATGCGGTTGGCCCGCTCCTTGGCCTCGTCGACCTGGCTTGGCGCGCACAGGCATACCGGGATGCCGGCGACGATCCGCGGCGCGGGGCGGCCGGCGTCGGCGGCGGCCTTGGTGATCTTCGGCGCGATGTGCTCGCCGATCGCGCGCTCGTCGGCCATCCACAGCACGGTGCCATCGGCGAGTTCACCGGCGATCTGCAGCATCACCGGCCCCAGTGCGGCCACCAGTACCGGCATCGGGGTGTCGGCCCCGATCACCATGGGATTGTGGACGGTGAACGAATCGTTCTCGACGTCAACCGGTCCCGGCCCGGCGATGGCGGCGTTGAGCACCTGCAGGTAGTCGCGGGTGTAGGCGGCCGGTTTCTGGTACGGCAGGCCGAGCATGTCCCGGATGATCCAGTGGTGCGACGGCCCGACACCCAGCGCCAGCCGGCCACGGGCCACCGCGTGCGTCGAAAGCGCTTGACGGGCAAGGGCGATCGGATGCTGGGCCTGCAACGGCACCACCGCGGTGCCCAGCTCGATGCGGGAGCTGTGCGCGGCCATCAGCGACACCATGGTCAGGCAGTCGAAGTCGTTGGGCACCTGCGGCATCCACGCCGTGTCCAGTCCCGCCGACTCGGCCCATTCGATGTCGGAGACCAGCTTGTCCACCTTGCGGGCCATGTCGCCGCGCTCGGCGCCGATCATCACTCCGACGCGCACTGTTCCTCCGTGATCGCTTCCTTGTCGTCCGGCTCCCCGGTGCCGGTCAGTGCGCGGATCTCACGCACCAGTTTGTCCAGCGGCGTGCCGGTGGGGAATACGGCCGCGGCACCCGCCGCGAGCAGCTTGGGGACGTCGGCGTGCGGGATGGTTCCGCCGACGACGACGGCGATGTCAGCGGCGTCGCAGGCGCGCAGCGCCTCGACGGTGCGCGCGGTGAGCGCCAGGTGGGCGCCGGACAGGATGCTCAGGCCGACCACCGCCACGTCCTCCTGGACGGCGATCGAGGCGATGTCCTCGATACGCTGCCGGATGCCGGTGTAGATGACCTCGAATCCGGCGTCCCGCAAGGTGCGGGCCACGATCTTGGCGCCCCGGTCGTGTCCGTCCAACCCGGGTTTGGCAACCAGAATCCGGACGGCCACTAGAACACCACCGGTTGCTGGAATTCGCCCCACACCGCCTTGAGCGCGGAGACCATCTCCCCGACCGTGCAGTACGCGTTGGCGCAGTCGATGAGCTTGTGCATCAGGTTGTCGTCTCCTTCGGCGGCACGCGACAGCGCCGCGAGACTGGATTTCACTGCGGCCGAATCCCTTTCGGCCTTCACCTTCGACAGCCGTTTGAGTTGCAGGTCGCGCCCTTCGGCGTCGAGCTCATAGGTGACCACATCGTGTTCGGGCTCCTCGGTCACGAACCGGTTGACGCCGACGACGGGACGGGTCCCGGCTTCGATGTCTTGATGCAGCCGGAACGCTTCGTCGGCGATCAGCCCCTGCAGGTAGCCGTCCTCGATCGCGGACACCATGCCGCCATGGCGGTCGAGGTCGGCCATGATCTCGATGATGCGGGCCTCGGTCTCGTCGGTGAGCGCCTCGACGAAGTAGGAGCCGCCCAGCGGGTCGGCGACACTGGCCACCCCGGTTTCGTAGGCCAGGATCTGCTGGGTGCGCAGCGCCAGGGTGGTGGTTTCCTCGGTGGGCAGCGCGAACGGCTCGTCCCAAGCGGCGGTGAACATCGACTGCACGCCGCCGAGCACCGCGGCCATCGCCTCGTAGGCCACCCGGACGATGTTGTTGTGGGCCTGCGGCGCATACAGGGAGGCGCCGCCGCAGACGCAGCCGAACCGGAACATCGATGCCTTGGCCGTCGTCGCACCGTACCGCTCCCGCACGATCGTCGCCCAACGCCGCCGTCCCGCACGGTATTTGGCGATCTCCTCGAAGAAATCCCCGTGGGTGTAGAAGAAGAACGAGATCTGCGGGGCGAACTGGTCGATCGTCATCCGGCCCCGCTCCACCACCGTGTCGCAGTAGGTCACTCCATCGGCCAGCGTGAACGCCATCTCCTGCACCGCGTTGGCGCCGGCATCGCGGAAATGCGCGCCGGCCACCGAGATCGCATTGAACTTGGGCACCTCGGCCGCGCAGAACTCGATGGTGTCGGCGATCAGCCGCAGCGACGGCTCCGGCGGCCAGATCCACGTCCCGCGCGAGGCGTACTCCTTGAGGATGTCGTTCTGGATGGTGCCGGTGAGCTTGGCCCGCGGTATGCCCTTCTTTTCCGCCGCGGCGACGTAGAAAGCCAGCAGGATCGCCGCCGTTCCGTTGATCGTCATGCTGGTGCTGAGCTTGTCCAGCGGAATGCCGTCGAACAAGATCTCGAAGTCGGCCAGGGTGTCCACCGCGACGCCGACCCGGCCGACCTCCTCGCCGAACTCGGGATCGTCGGAGTCGTAGCCGCACTGGGTCGGCAGGTCCAGCGCCACCGACAGCCCGGTCCCGCCCTGCTCGAGCAGGTAGCGGTAGCGGCGGTTGGACTCCTCGGCGGTGCCGAATCCCGAATATTGGCGGAAGGTCCAGAGCTTGCCGCGATAGCCGGAGGCGAAGTTACCCCTGGTGAAGGGGAACTCGCCCGGTTGCGGGGGCTCAGCGCTTCGGTCCGCCGGCCCGTAGACGGGCTGCAGCGGAATGCCAGACGGAGTGTGGGCCGTATTATCCATCGATGAATAACGTACTTGCAAAAAAAGAGAATGCCAATACCACTTGTTTGACCTGGTCAAGCGGGTGGCTTGACCAGGTCAAAGGAGACAGATGGCTGACAACTCGCTCACCGACCGCACGGTGGTGATCTCCGGCGGCAGCCGCGGCATCGGCCTCGCCATCGGTATCGCCGCCGCCCGGCGGGGCGCCAACGTGGTGCTGCTGGCCAAGACCGACACCCCGCACCCACGCCTGCCCGGGACGGTGCACACCGCCGCCGCCGACGTGGAGGCCGCCGGCGGGAAGGCGCTCGCGGTGGTCGGGGACGTGCGCCGCGAAGAGGACGTGCGGCGCGCGGTCGAGGCCGCGGTGCAGCGGTTCGGCGGCGTCGACGTGTGCGTGAACAACGCCAGCGCCATCGCGGTGGAGCCGACGGCGGAGCTGTCGGCCAAGAAGTTCGACCTGATGCAGGAGGTGAACATCCGCGGCACCTTCCTGCTCACCAAGGCGTGCCTGCCGTACCTGCGCCGGGCCGCCAACCCGCATGTGCTCACCATTTCGCCGCCGATCAACATGAACCCGCGCTGGCTGGGCGCCCACCCGGCCTACACGCTGTCCAAGTATGGGATGACGCTGTTGTCGCTGGGTTGGGCGGCCGAGTTCGCCGACGACGGCATCGGCGTGAATTGCCTTTGGCCCCAGACCTATATCGCGACGGCCGCGGTGGCCAACATGGCCGACGGCGACAAGCTGGCCGAGTCGTCGCGCAGCCCGGAGATCATGGCCGACGCGGCCGTCGAGATCGTCTCCCGCCCCGCGCGGGAAGCCACCGGCGACTGCTACATCGACGCGGAGGTGTTGCACTCTGCCGGGGTCGACGACCTGTCTGTCTACGGCGGCGGCGAGCAACCGATTCCGGACCTGTTCCTCGACTGAAGGCCTATGCGCGGCAGATGATTTCGCCGTGCGGGATGGCGATCCAGCCATCCGGGGCGGCGGCCCATTCTCGCCAGGCGGCGGAGATCTCCTCGAGCTGTTCGCGGGCGGCCAGCCCGAGGCTCACCAAGTCGCGGGCCACGGTGGAATGCAGGATGCGGTCGGCCCACATTCCGCCCCACCAGTTGCGCGTCTCGGGTGTCGCATAGCACCACAGGCTGCCGGTGGGCGTGATGTCGTCGAAGCCCGCCTGCCGCGCCCAGGACAGCAGCCGCCGGCCGGCGTCCGGTTCGCCGCGGTTGGCGCGCGCGACCCGTCGGTAGAGGTCTCGCCACAGGTCGAGCGCCGGCAGTTCGGGATACCAGATGAACCCCGCGTAGTCGGCGTCGCGCACCGCCACGATGCCGCCCGGCCTGCACACGCGCCGCATCTCGCGCAGGGCGGCGACCGGATCGGACAGGTGCTGGAGCACCTGATGGGCGTGGACGACATCGAACGTGTCGTCGGCGAAGTCGAGACGCTGCACGTCGGCGGTGCCGAACGAGACGTTGGACAGATTCCGTTGCTCGGCTTCGGCGCGGGCCACTTCCAGGACGTCCGCCGCCTGGTCGACGGCGGTGACCTGCCCGGGCGCGACCCGCGCGGCCAGGTCGGCGGTGATGGTGCCGGGACCGCAACCGACGTCGAGCACCGACAGGCCCGGTGTCAGGTGCGCCAGCAGGTAACCCGCGGAGTCCTCGGCAGTACGCCGCCGGTGACTGCGCAGCACCGACTCGTGGTGCCCGTGCGTATACGTCGCTCGATGTTGGTCGTTCACTGTGGCCCCTCGGCTCGCGCGTCCTTGTTCGGCCAGGCTACCGACGGTGCGCCATATAATGAAACTCTCGTCTCGGAATATGACACACCTAGTCGACGGGGACGTTGAGGATCGGTTGGTCCACACCGGCCCCCGGGCCGTCGAAATGCCACCACTCCCCCGAGTACACCTTCAATCCGCCGTAATTCATGGCGTTGCGCAGCGCGGCCCGGTTCGCCACCGCGTCGGCACTGATGCCCTGCGTGTTGAAAGCCGTTGCCCTCGAGGTGAAGTCGTCGAAGTCAGTGCCCATGTCGGCCAGACACAGCCCGCCGGCGTGCAACCCGGACGAGCAAGGCTGCTGTGCTGTCGTGAAGGTCACGTCCACCGAACGCCCCGACTCGTGGCTGCGGGCATACGCGCCCGGGCGGGCCACCCAGGCGGGGTCGGGGACCAGGCTGAACATCTTTACCTGGACGTCATGCGGGCGATAGCAGTCCCAGAACACCAGCAGGTGACCCTGTGGGCGCAGCGCACCGGCGGCCGCGGCAAGGCCGGGAGCCATCGATTGGTGCACAAGGCATCTGGCGTCGGAGGGATAAAGCTGCGTATGGGTGAAATTGTTCGACGTCGCATAGCGCAGGTCGAGCACCGCATCGGGAATGACGCTGCGGATATCCACGAAGCCGGCCGCTTTCGCGGCGTCACTGACCGGCGGGACATCCGGGCTGGCCTCGGCGGTGCGCGTCCCGCCCGCCGCGACCAACGACACCGCAATCGTCAGTCGCAGCACCCACGCGAGACGCATGCGGTCATTATCCCGGTTGGTCGGCCGCGACGGGGTCAGCCGCCGGGTGTTGTCGCCACCGGCCGTTCAGAGATCGGAAAAACCAGTGGGGCTGGTGCGAAGTCAATCGCACCAGCCCCACCGTGACGTTTGTGACGTTCTCAGACGGTGCTGACTCCTACCGCCTGGGGTCCCTTGGCTCCCTGCTCAACGTCGAACTGAACACGCTGGTTCTCGTCGAGCGAGCGATAGCCGCTTCCCTGGATCTCGGAGTAGTGGACGAAGAGGTCCTTCGTGCCGTCGTCAGGGGTGATGAAGCCGAAGCCCTTTTCACCGTTGAACCATTTCACAGTTCCCTGTGCCATTTACTTACTTCTCTCATCAAATGCGGATGTACCAATCACATCCGTGCGGGTTCAGGGTAGCATGAGACCGACCATATATTGAAAATAGTTGCCTCACTTGCCGATTCATTAGCTGTACACCTGGACTGCGGCGACCCCGGGCTCCGTCTCACCCGACACGCCAGGCGCGGCTCGGGCTGCCTGTAGAGTGGAGTGGAACCGCATTCTTACGGTCACCGCGAATCGCCGACGAACCACGAATCAGACCGCCGTGCGATTCGATCGTCGTCCGACGCCAAGCAGCGATGCGTATCGGCCGAACTCTTCATCCGGAAGGACAACCCATGGACCAGTCGAACCTGTTTTCCCATCCCGAGGAGCCGAAGTATGTCGCTTCGGGGGAAACCTCCGCGAAACCGGTCGAGTACCCGACGTTTTCCGATCGGCCCGACACCGGCGGATCCACACATCAACGGCGCTGATCGGCTTGAAGCGCCCGGGCGTCAGGACGCCTTGGCGTACCTGCGGACCAATTCGCCTTCTCCGAAGGTACTGGTTCGCTGCTGACCGTTGTCGTCTCGACTGAAAAATGTCCACTGGCCGGGACCGCTCTGCGGACCGCTGATCATCCGGACCGTCAGCCGCAATTCGGTGGGACGCCGCGTGCCGATGATGTCGCCGACCCGTATCTGCGATGGGTGAATCTCGACCGCGTCGCACCAGTTCTGTATTGCCATGGAATCCGTTCCTCGCCGTTGCCGCCACCCTACCCGCCCTCCCGCGCGAAGGGGCGGATACCGCGCATCGTCTCCAAATCCGTTGCACTACAAGGGAATTGTCGTGGTGTGCGAAGACCGGGTTCAGCTGCCGGGCTCATTCGCAGGCGCCGTCAGCCGGCCTGGGTGAACTCGATGTGCAGCTCGGTCAGCCCCCGCAGCAAGAACGTCGACTCGTAGCGGTATTGGCGGCTGGACGCCGGCCCGTGCTTGGCCTCATTGATCCTGAGCTCGCTGGTGCGGTCCAGCAGCCGGTTGATGGTGATCTGGCCCTCGACCCGGGCCAGCGGCGCGCCGGCGCAGGTGTGGATCCCGCGGCCGAAGGCGATGTGTTCGCGGACATTCTTCCGGTCGATACGAAACTCGTTGGGGTTCTCGAATTTTCGCGGGTCGCGGTTGGCCGCCCCGAGACACAGCATGATGACCGTGCCGGCCGGGATGTGCACCCCGCCCAGGGTGGTGGTCTTGCGCGCCAGCCGGAAGTCCACCTTGGTCGGGCTTTGCATGCGAAGCGCTTCTTCGATGAACGGGCCGATCAGGCCGCGGTCGGCGCGTAGCCGCGCCTGCAGCTCCGGCTGGTCGCCGAGCACCTGCACGGCGGCGCTGAGCAGCTTGGTCACCGTCTCCTGCCCTGCGGCGAACAAGAAGGTGGCCGGTCTGACCACCTCCAACAACGGCGGGGTGGAGCCGTCGGGGTAGGTGGCGGTCGCCAGCCCGGTCAGCACGTCGTCGCGGGGACGCTCGCGCCGGTCGGCGATGTAGCCGCTGAACAGGTCGTCGAGGTACTGCAGCGGGTTGCTGCCCACCGGTTCGTGATCCAGCGCGCCCACCCGGGCGCCCGGCGCGTTACCGGCGCCCAGATTGCGACGGATCTGTGGCCGGTCCTCGTCGGGCACCCCCAACAGGTCGGCGATCGCCAGTGTCGCGAACGGCTTGGCGTACTCGCTGAGGAACTCGCAGTGACCGTTGGCGATGAACTCGTCGAACTGCCGGTCGGCCAATTGCCAGATGTAATCCTTGTTTTCCTGCAGTCGGCGCGGTGTGAGCAGGCGACCGAGCAGCGACCGCGCCTTGTCGTGCTCGGGTGGGTCCATGACCACCATGTGCTCGAAGATCGGGAACTCGTGGCGATGCGCCTCGATCAGTTCGCTGATGTCGTCACCTTCCGGGGTGAACGGCAGCGGCGGGAACGGGCCGCCGATCGCGTTGACCGCGGAGAAGGATTCGACGTCTTTGAACGCGGCCTGGACTTCCTGGTAGCCCGTGACGGCCACCACGCCGTAATGCGGCTCACGGAACACCGGCCCCTGCTCGCGCAGATAATCCCAGTAGTCATAGGGATCCTGGGCGACGTCGGCGTCGGTGAAGTAGTCGACCTGGGCGAGATCGGTCATGAGCTCAATTTCCTTCGTCGGGCGCGTACGGCGGTTGTTCGGTCAGCACGCTGATGGCTTGGCGTGGACAAGCCGCCACCGCCGCCTGCACGCTGTGGCGCAACGATTCGGCCGGGTCGTCCGCGCAGCTCGCCGTGTCGTCGTCCAGCCGGAAAACCTCCGGGGCGATCTCCACGCACAGGGCATGGGCCTCACACAGCCGCGGATCCACCCGAACGCGCATGTCTTGACCCCCTTCACCCTCCGAACCGCCTGCGATACTGATCGATCGACCAAATTGTTAGGATGCGGTATGCCTACCACGGACCGCGCAGGCCGGTCAAGCAAAACGGGCGCGGCCACCCGGCGCTCCCGGCGGAATACCGACGCGGGAGCGCGCACCAAATTGATCGAGGCCACCGCCCGGCTGATGCGCGAAGAAGGCTATGCCGCGGCGACGTCGCGGCGGGTGGCCGCCGAGGCGGGCGTCAAGCAGGCGCTGGTCTATTACTACTTCCCGACCATGGACGACCTTTTCGTGGAGGTGCTGCGGGCGGGGGCCGAGAGCGCGCTGACCCGGATGCGGGCGCTACTGACCGAGGACGATCCGCTGCAAGCGCTGTGGCTGATGAACAGCGACACGGCGCTGACCGCGCTGAACGCCGAGTTCATGGCGTTGGCCAACCACCGCAAGGCAATTGGCGCCGAACTCAAGGCATACGCGGAGCGGGTCCGCGACATCGAGACCGCGGCGGCGACCATGGTGCTGCGCGCCAACGGCATCGACCTCGAGGAGTATCCCCCGGTCGCGATCTCGATGCTGATCGCGCAGGCCGCGCGCAGCCTGTGCAACGAGAAGGCCGTCGGCGTCACCCAGGGACACGACGAATTGCGCGTATTCGTGCAACGCCAGCTGAGTCGGCTCACCGCACCCGCGGCCGCGTCGACCACCAGCGGCTAGCACCGGCATCTGTTGACACTGTGGCCAAACGGTGCCACCCTCCTGATCGATCGACAAATAATTTCTCGTCGACCAACAGGTGCGCGCCGGGCCATCGTCATCCCGGCCTCTGAAATCAGTGAGGACAATCATGGGCGGAAGAGTCGAGGGCAAGGTCGCATTCATCACCGGGGCGGCGCGGGGCCAGGGCCGCAGTCACGCGGTACGGCTGGCGCAGGAGGGCGCCGACATCATCGCCGTCGACATCTGCGCCCCGATCAGCAGCAACAGCCAGATCCCGCCCTCGACGCCGGACGACCTGGCCGAGACAGCCGACCTCATCAAGGGCCTCGACCGGCGCATCGTGACCGCCGAGGTCGACGTCCGTGACTACGACGCGCTGAAAGCGGCGGTGGACAGCGGCGTCGAACAGCTCGGACGGCTGGACATCATCTGCGCCAACGCCGGAATCGGCAACGGCGGCCAGACCCTGGACAAAACCAGCGAAGACGACTGGCGAGACATGATCGACGTCAACCTTTCCGGTGTCTGGAAGACCGTCAAAGCCGGTGTGCCGCATCTGATTTCGCAAGGGCACGGCGGATCGATCATCTTGACCAGCTCGGTCGGCGGACTCAAGGCCTACCCGCACACCGGCCATTACATCGCCGCCAAACACGCTGTCGTCGGGTTGATGCGGACGTTCGCCGTCGAGCTCGGCCAGCACTTCATCCGGGTGAATTCCGTGCACCCCACCAACGTGAACACACCGATGTTCATGAACGAGGGGACGATGAGGCTGTTCCGGCCGGACCTGAAGAACCCCGGCCCGGACGACCTGAAGGTCGCCGCGCAGTTCATGCATGTGCTGCCGGTCGGCTGGGTGGAGCCGGTGGACATCAGCAACGCCGTGCTGTTCCTGGCCTCCGACGAATCGCGTTACATCACAGGTCTTCCGGTCACCGTCGACGCCGGCAGCATGCTCAAGTAGCTGCGCCGGCATCTCGCTCACCGGCGGTGAGGATCATCCCGGTGGCCAGGGGCGGGATCGAACCGCCGACCTTCCGCTTTTCAGGCGGAGTTCTGGCCTACACCAATGTGTTTCAGCCGGTCAGACCAGAAGCGCAACCGGCATTCGGACGTGTTGGATCAGTCGGTCTGGCTCGTTGGCCCCATGTTGGCCCCATGAGATAACCCAATCTGCGTGGCAAGCCGATCGGGTTACTTGGTCGGTAGAAGCGGACTTGGGCGAAGTCTTAGTGCGATGGTTTTCGCTTACCGAACAGAGCGCGGCGGTCCCGGCGGATCTCATAGAGACGCCAACTGAACTATCGACCGCAACTGAAAGGCTGGATGCAGTCCAATTTGCTTGCGTGTGGTCCGATGGGCACCACCGCGCGCATCCCAATCTAGAGCAGTTTCACCGGCGCTGGCTCAAGCACTAGGCCCCACGGCGTGGTGACGTTGAGGAGCGGTTCGGGCGGCGGGTCGGTGAGCGCGATGGGGTCTCCGGCCAAGCTCGCGGTGCCGCGCCCCTCGAAGAGTGCGACGCAAGCGTTGCCGTCCAGGCGGGACGGGAACCGGACGGCGCCGGCGCCTCGGTCAAAAAGGTCCGCGGCGATCGTCTGCGTGATGGCGCGGCGACTGGTGGTGATCTCGCGCAGATCGAGGTGCTGCAGGTCGTGCTCGAGCAGCAGTTCGACGTGGCGATCCTCGATCTCCTGGCGTGTGGGCACGTCGGTGAGATCGATCAAGGGGCCATCGAGCTTCAGGACTGTGGGAACGAGGGCGTGCTGTATGCGCCACTGCGCAGTGACCGGCTTCTCAGTGAAGTCTTGGGCAGCCTCAGGTCCGTAGCGCTCAACATGGCGGCGCAGCGCGCCGAGGTTCGGCCGGAAGTCGGCTAGCACCTCGCGAAGACACGTTTCCGCCAAGTCAGCACAATAGAGCGTGCGGAACCGGCGGTAGACGTCGTCGAAACGGTGACTGAACTGGTACAGCTCCAGCGGAGTGAAGCCGAGCGGGTCAGCGTAATAGCCGACCCGCCACAGGGTTCGCCCCTGCTCGGGCGCCGCGATCACGACTGGAAGCTGGCGACCTGCCGTGCAGCCCGGACAACCATCGCGAACTCCGCGGTGTCGACCGCCGCACCGAGCACCTCGATCGGCGCGCGATCGTCCAAGCGCGTGTTGGTGCCAAACAGCCACGCCCGCGCCGTCTTGTCGTCGTAAGCATCGACGAGCATCCTGACGACCTTGTAGCCCTCACGTAACCGGCGCTCGGTCGCGCCGTGAGGTTCCGGGCCGCCCTTGCGCGCGTAGCGGCCGATTTGCTTGGCGTCAGCCAAGCCCGCCATCGCCGCCGCGACGCGCTGGCCGACGGCCTCTTGCAGATACGCGGCGATCTCGCGGATCGAAAGCGTCGCTGCCTCATCATCAAGCCGCTGCGCCGCAGAGACGGTCAAGACTGGCATATCGCACCTCCACGTTGATCTACCTGAGACGCTACCACATAAACACCTGAGAACACACCCTGAAGCTACACCTGATAGCCACCAGGCCTGGCCTACGGTTCGCGGTTGGAGCCGTTGAATCAGCATGTTCGCGCAAAAATGCCGCCAACGACGCCGCTCACTGGCCACGATTCGACCTCTAAGGTATGAGCTAACCGGTCACCGTCTCCTCCAGTGCGCACGGTCTCATAGCTGCACGTCAGCGAGGTTCAGCCGTTCCCGCTGTGACGCTCCGTCCCTCTTGTTCGCATCGGTTCCACCGTGTTCTGTGGCCAAATCCGTGGCCATTCCAACAGCCATAAGTGGGCCCATGCGCAACCCGCGGCGCGAGCCGTCGCGGGTGACACGATTACAGATAAGCCGCGAACGTCACCACGAGAAGATCGGCGAGCGCGTCCGAGCCACCTAGGCGTAGAGACTCATCCACCGTGCGATGGTCGGCTCCATGCGCTCGGGCACGAGCGAATCCGCGTCCCGTTGATCCCGCCGTACGTTCCTGTCGGGGTCGCTGAGCAACCAGATGGTTCGCGCCGATGTCTCCATCGCCGAACGGCATAGTTGCATTATGGACGACGCGTAGAGGTTCCTCGTCGTCGTCCGTTGATCTACGAGCAACGCGGCCGCGTACAGGTTCTCCGTGGCGCTCATCATCGGAATCAAACACTCCTCGGTGACCGCTGTCCGTTATAACCGGATCTGGGGCATTCTCAATGAAGGCGAGGTCAACGCACTATCTGAACGATATCGTGATAGCATCGCTCTGTGGCGCAGATTCTCATCCGTCAACTTGAGGACGACACCAAGGCCAAATTGCAGCGACTAGCCCGTCAACACGGTCGCAGCACCGAGGAGGAGGTGCGCGAGATCTTACGGAACGCAGTCCGGCACGTCGATAATCCGCCTGGGCGGCTCGGGTCTCGTATCGCGTCACGCTTCAAAGGCGTGGGCCTGACCGAGGACATACCCGAACTGCGGGGACAGCCCGTCCAGCCGGCACAGTTCAACGAATCATGATCGTGCTGGACACCAATGTGCTCTCCGCGTTGATGCGGGACACACCCGATCCGGCCGTCGTGGAATGGCTCGATAATCAGCCCACCGAATCAATCTGGACGACATCGGTAACAGTATTCGAGATACGCACTGGTATTGAACTTTTGACGCCAAGCCGCCGACGCAAGCGGCTCGACGAGATCTTTTCTCAACTCCTCGACGAAGACCTTGATGGTCGTGTGCAATCCTTCGACCTGACGGCTGCGTTTGCCGCTGGGACCATCGCCGCCACCCAACAACGAGGTGGGCGTGCGGTGGAAATTCGTGATGTGCAGATCGCCGGCATCGCCGCGTCCCGGCACGCAACTGTGGCTACCCGCAATACTCGCCACTTCGACGGAACGGGCGTCGACCTGGTCAACCCCTGGGACTGACGTCGTGCCCCAGATTCATTGAGAATGCCCCAGATCCAGTGATAACGGACAACCGCCGCATCCCCCGCCGGCACTAAGGGATACGCCTCCTTAAAAGCGGCGTCGTCGCCGACAAACGGGCTCCCCGGCTCAGGATGGTGCGGGTGCAGTCCCCACTGCCGCAATTCCGCGCACGCCCGACTTTTATCAGGCTAGTGCGCACGTAGGCTGTGGATGTTTGCGAGGACCCGACTTTTATCAGGCTAGTGCGCACGTAGGCTGTGGATGTTTGCGAGGATTTCGGCGAGGTCGGGTGGTGGCGGTTCAGCAGCGGTCAGGGTGTGCTTGCCGGCTTGGATAGTGACGGTACGGTAGCGGCGTGCGGTGCGAACGAATTTCTTAATGCTCCAACCGGTTTGGTGCTCGATCCAGTGCGATACCGCCATCGCGGCGAAGACAACGCTGAGGTGGGCTTCGATGGAGTCGCGGGTGCGGTGATAGATCGGGCGGGCTTGCAGGTCGTGCTTGGACATCCGGAACGCCTTTTCAATGCGCCACAACTGGTGATACGCCTCGATGACGAAAGTGGCCGGTTGGCTCACCAGGTTGGTGGTGTATCCCTTCCACCCGGCCAACGCCCGGGCCTTGGCCTCCAGTGTGCGATTCACGCTCTTGGTAGCCCCGGTGAGCTGGATGTAGCGGTTACGTTTGACCGGGGCATGCCCGTCAACAGCACGTTCGGCCTTGGCCACCTGCTCATCGATCCCCCGCAGCGTGCGCCGGGCCCGGTCATGGCGGTACTGGTAGTGGATGATCCGGTCCGGGATGCCGCGGGTTTTCTCGCCGCTGGTTGATGGCCAGGGCTGGGTGAGCACCAGGCCGTCGGGGATCGCCTCATCGGAGTGCTTGTCGCGCCACTCGCGCACCACATCAGGTAAAAACGGAATCCTCGCGCCGAGAATGTAGGACAGCCCTGCCGCGTGCAGGGCGACCTGGTTGGCTTCCGAGATCATCCCGGCATCAGCGACGACCGTGACGTCGGTGAGTTGGTGAGCGGCCTTGAACGCGTTGATCACCGGCAGCATGGTCGCGGTCTCTGCCTTATTGCCCTCAAAGGCCGCCACCGTCAACGGGAACCCGCCAGCATCGGTCAACAACCCCAGGGTGATCTGCGGGTCCAACCGTCTTTCCTTGGAGAATCCGGGCTCCCGGAACCCATCACCAGCATCGGTCTCGAAGTGCAGCGTCGACACGTCATAGAGCACCAGACTGGCCGGACCCAATTGCGCGTGGGCAGCGCATGCGGTCGAAAGCGCTTGCCGGAAAGCGGGTTTGGCGAACACCGGCAGACGGCGGTTCAGCGTCGGATACGACACCGGGACGACCCCAGTCTCCTCGACGACCCGAAGTGAATCGGCCTTGCTGGTCGGTTCGATGATCCGGGCCAACACCAACTGACGAAACGCCTCATCCCCATCGGCGACGTTGGCGAACCCGACCTTGTCATAAGCAGCGCACAATGCTTCCCACAGCAGCGCCGACTTCGAGGACGTGATCGGCAACGGCTCGGCCGCCGAACGTTCGGCCAAGCCAAGGTCGAGTTGCGCTTGGCCGGCGGCCAGTCGCTGCGCCGCGGCAGCCTTCAAAGCGGCCACCCCGGCCTCGTCATGCGCCGAACCCAGATGCTCGATCCGGCGTGACCCGCGCCGCGAGGACCACACGACCTGCACAGCCATCGCCCCCGAGGATGTCTTCACCGTGCGCACATAGGCCACGCAGGCACCCTACGGCCCACCGGCTAGTGCACAAATCCGCACCAGGCCACAACCGAAGACACAGGTCACAGCCCTACACAACCGCCGGATCGCCGACAGTGATAAAAGTCAGGTTCGACGGAACGGGCGTCGACCTGGTCAACCCCTGGGACTGACGTCGTGCCCCAGATTCATTGAGAATGCCCCAGATCCAGTGATAACGGACAACCGCCGCATCCCCCGCCGGCACTAAGGGATACGCCTCCTTAAAAGCGGCGTCGTCGCCGACAAACGGGCTCCCCGGCTCAGGATGGTGCGGGTGCAGTCCCCACTGCCGCAATTCCGCGCACGCTTGGCACGGTTGCCGATGCGGTCCAGCACGCCGTTCGTCGCCAAATTGACCAGTGCTTCTATCATCTGCTGATCCGGCTGCATAACGAGTCTCCTATTACAACACCAAACACGCCCTGGCTGCGCGGTACGTTCACAATGCACCTGTCCAACGACAAGTCCGGGGTGTTCAAGGGCGCGCCGGCCATTGAGTAACAATTGCGACGTTGCATTTCGTAAGGCGGACGCCCGCGTTGGAGTCTGGGACCTAAGGGGACAATCGGCTTCCCACGCAGCGACTTCCACGTCAGGCAGCGGATTATCGAAGGTGTCGGAAACTGAGAGATTCTGTAGCTGGCCGAATTGACGCGGTGTGTTTGTTGAAGCTTGCATATCGGGCGGCGGTGGCTCGTCCCAAGCCTTCGCCATCAACGTCGGATCGTCGAGGTCTCGGCAAGCGTCGGCTGCTCGGCGGAGCTGTTCCGCTGTCATCCGTTCTGCAGGCTTGTGCCGCGGTGCCTTATCGGACATTGGTGACCCTGAAGATCTCTGATCGTAAGCGGATGGGCGTAGGTTGAACTCTATCTTGGTGGTCAATTCGTCACGGTGCCAGTTCTCCCCAGTTGCGTCCAGCAGAGTGGTGTACGAGCCGGTGATGACCGGCGTGTCGTAGCCGGATGAATGAAGGTCATCGCGTGATTCTTCGAGGGACCGACCAAAGTCACTCGAGCAAAGGAATCAACGCGATGACCATTGCCCACGATATCGACCTGTCTGCCGTGCTGGCCGAACGACTCACCACCACGCACCCTGATGTGCTGCGCGAGTTGTTGGCCGCCTTCATTCACGCCCTGATGGGCGCCGAAGCCGACGCGGTGTGCGGTGCCGGCTACGGCCAGCGCAGCAGCGAGCGCACCAATTCCCGCAACGGGTATCGGCACCGCGAGTTTGACACCCGCGCAGGCACATTGGATCTGGCGATTCCCAAGCTAAGGCAAGGTTCGTACTTCCCGGACTGGCTGCTGGAACGGCGCAAACGCGCCGAGCGGGCCCTGACCACGGTGGTGGCTACCTGCTACCTGCTGGGCGTTTCGACGCGGCGGATGGACAAACTCGTCGAGACTCTGGGCATCACCAGCTTGTCGAAGTCCCAGGTCAGCGTGATGCCAAAGAGCTCGACGCCGCGGTCGAGGCGTTCCGGACCCGGCCACTGGATGCAGGCCCGTACACGTTCATGGCTGCTGACGCCCTGGTGCTCAAGGTTCGCGAAGCAGGCCGGGTGGTCAACGTGCACGCGCTGATCGCCACCGGGGTCAACGCCGAGGGCTACCGCGAAATCCTGGGCATCGACGTCACCACCGCCGAGGACGGGGCCGGCTGGCTGACCTTCCTGCGGTCGCTGACCGCCCGCGGCCTATCAGGGGTCCGTCTGGTCACTTCCGACGCCCACGCCGGTCTGGTGGCCGCGATCGGCGCCACCCTGCCTGGGGCATCGTGGCAACGGTGTCGCACCCACTACGCCACCAACCTGATGGCCATCACTCCGAAATCATCGTGGCCGTGGGTACGCACACTACTGCATTCGGTCTTCGATCAACCTGACGCCGGTTCCGTTG
>NZ_JAOS01000030.1:0-6761 GCF_000523975.1 Mycobacterium sp. MAC_080597_8934
CACCAGGCCGTCGGGGATCGCCTCATCGGAGTGCTTGTCGCGCCACTCGCGCACCACATCAGGTAAAAACGGAATCCTCGCGCCGAGAATGTAGGACAGCCCTGCCGCGTGCAGGGCGACCTGGTTGGCTTCCGAGATCATCCCGGCATCAGCGACGACCGTGACGTCGGTGAGTTGGTGAGCGGCCTTGAACGCGTTGATCACCGGCAGCATGGTCGCGGTCTCTGCCTTATTGCCCTCAAAGGCCGCCACCGTCAACGGGAACCCGCCAGCATCGGTCAACAACCCCAGGGTGATCTGCGGGTCCAACCGTCTTTCCTTGGAGAATCCGGGCTCCCGGAACCCATCACCAGCATCGGTCTCGAAGTGCAGCGTCGACACGTCATAGAGCACCAGACTGGCCGGACCCAATTGCGCGTGGGCAGCGCATGCGGTCGAAAGCGCTTGCCGGAAAGCGGGTTTGGCGAACACCGGCAGACGGCGGTTCAGCGTCGGATACGACACCGGGACGACCCCAGTCTCCTCGACGACCCGAAGTGAATCGGCCTTGCTGGTCGGTTCGATGATCCGGGCCAACACCAACTGACGAAACGCCTCATCCCCATCGGCGACGTTGGCGAACCCGACCTTGTCATAAGCAGCGCACAATGCTTCCCACAGCAGCGCCGACTTCGAGGACGTGATCGGCAACGGCTCGGCCGCCGAACGTTCGGCCAAGCCAAGGTCGAGTTGCGCTTGGCCGGCGGCCAGTCGCTGCGCCGCGGCAGCCTTCAAAGCGGCCACCCCGGCCTCGTCATGCGCCGAACCCAGATGCTCGATCCGGCGTGACCCGCGCCGCGAGGACCACACGACCTGCACAGCCATCGCCCCCGAGGATGTCTTCACCGTGCGCACATAGGCCACGCAGGCACCCTACGGCCCACCGGCTAGTGCACAAATCCGCACCAGGCCACAACCGAAGACACAGGTCACAGCCCTACACAACCGCCGGATCGCCGACAGTGATAAAAGTCAGGTTCGACGGAACGGGCGTCGACCTGGTCAACCCCTGGGACTGACGTCGTGCCCCAGATTCATTGAGAATGCCCCAGATCCAGTGATAACGGACAACCGCCGCATCCCCCGCCGGCACTAAGGGATACGCCTCCTTAAAAGCGGCGTCGTCGCCGACAAACGGGCTCCCCGGCTCAGGATGGTGCGGGTGCAGTCCCCACTGCCGCAATTCCGCGCACGCTTGGCACGGTTGCCGATGCGGTCCAGCACGCCGTTCGTCGCCAAATTGACCAGTGCTTCTATCATCTGCTGATCCGGCTGCATAACGAGTCTCCTATTACAACACCAAACACGCCCTGGCTGCGCGGTACGTTCACAATGCACCTGTCCAACGACAAGTCCGGGGTGTTCAAGGGCGCGCCGGCCATTGAGTAACAATTGCGACGTTGCATTTCGTAAGGCGGACGCCCGCGTTGGAGTCTGGGACCTAAGGGGACAATCGGCTTCCCACGCAGCGACTTCCACGTCAGGCAGCGGATTATCGAAGGTGTCGGAAACTGAGAGATTCTGTAGCTGGCCGAATTGACGCGGTGTGTTTGTTGAAGCTTGCATATCGGGCGGCGGTGGCTCGTCCCAAGCCTTCGCCATCAACGTCGGATCGTCGAGGTCTCGGCAAGCGTCGGCTGCTCGGCGGAGCTGTTCCGCTGTCATCCGTTCTGCAGGCTTGTGCCGCGGTGCCTTATCGGACATTGGTGACCCTGAAGATCTCTGATCGTAAGCGGATGGGCGTAGGTTGAACTCTATCTTGGTGGTCAATTCGTCACGGTGCCAGTTCTCCCCAGTTGCGTCCAGCAGAGTGGTGTACGAGCCGGTGATGACCGGCGTGTCGTAGCCGGATGAATGAAGGTCATCGCGTGATTCTTCGAGGGACCGACCAAAGTCACTCGAGCAAAGGAATCAACGCGATGACCATTGCCCACGATATCGACCTGTCTGCCGTGCTGGCCGAACGACTCACCACCACGCACCCTGATGTGCTGCGCGAGTTGTTGGCCGCCTTCATTCACGCCCTGATGGGCGCCGAAGCCGACGCGGTGTGCGGTGCCGGCTACGGCCAGCGCAGCAGCGAGCGCACCAATTCCCGCAACGGGTATCGGCACCGCGAGTTTGACACCCGCGCAGGCACATTGGATCTGGCGATTCCCAAGCTAAGGCAAGGTTCGTACTTCCCGGACTGGCTGCTGGAACGGCGCAAACGCGCCGAGCGGGCCCTGACCACGGTGGTGGCTACCTGCTACCTGCTGGGCGTTTCGACGCGGCGGATGGACAAACTCGTCGAGACTCTGGGCATCACCAGCTTGTCGAAGTCCCAGGTCAGCGTGATGGCCAAAGAGCTCGACGCCGCGGTCGAGGCGTTCCGGACCCGGCCACTGGATGCAGGCCCGTACACGTTCATGGCTGCTGACGCCCTGGTGCTCAAGGTTCGCGAAGCAGGCCGGGTGGTCAACGTGCACGCGCTGATCGCCACCGGGGTCAACGCCGAGGGCTACCGCGAAATCCTGGGCATCGACGTCACCACCGCCGAGGACGGGGCCGGCTGGCTGACCTTCCTGCGGTCGCTGACCGCCCGCGGCCTATCAGGGGTCCGTCTGGTCACTTCCGACGCCCACGCCGGTCTGGTGGCCGCGATCGGCGCCACCCTGCCTGGGGCATCGTGGCAACGGTGTCGCACCCACTACGCCACCAACCTGATGGCCATCACTCCGAAATCATCGTGGCCGTGGGTACGCACACTACTGCATTCGGTCTTCGATCAACCTGACGCCGGTTCCGTTGCAGCCCAATATGACCGCATCATCGACGCACTGGCCGACAAGCTCCCCAAGGTCGCCGACCACCTCGAAGACGCCCGCGCCGACCTGCTCGCCTTCACCGCCTTCCCCAAACAAATTTGGCGGCAGATCTGGTCCAACAACCCACTATCCGTTAACCGGCTCTCCGGGGACACGGTTCGGGCTGCAGCGTGAGGTTCACGCACAAGCGCTGAGCACGGATGGATGCTGTCTGCATCTCGGTGGGGGAAGGCGGAGCGGCGATGCGGGTACTCAAGAGCGACAGCGGATATGTCCTGGAGGGCGACTGGGACGGGCAGGACGCGGTGAACGCGTTTCTCAACCATTTGGCGGGACGGGGGTTCAGCGCGGCCACGGTGCGGGCCTACGCATTCGACGTCGCCAATTTGAGCCGGTTCCTCGTCCAGCAAGCGGTCGGGCTCGCCGCGGTCGATGCGCCGTTGGTGTTCGACTGGATCGACTGGCAAGGCGTCCGCCGAACGGACCAGCCCACCGGCGGTCACCGCTCGTCGACCCCGCCGGCAGCTTCGACGGTGAACCGCCGGGTCGCGGCAGTGCGCGCGTTATTCGAGTATCTGGTGATGACCGGTGTCTGCACCGACAATCCGGTGCCGTCGCCGCGGCGGGGACAGGGGCTGCGCCAGTCGCAGCGGGGGTTGCTCGGTCATCTGGGTCCCGGGCGTGCACGCAGTGGCGGGTAGGTTGGTGCGTCAGCCGCAGCGTCTTCCGGAATCGTTGTCCACCAACGATGTCGACGCGTTCCTGGCGACACTGGCAACGCACCGGGACCGGGCGATGGTGCTGGTGATGCTACTCGGAGGGCTGCGTTCGGCCGAGGCGCGTGGCCTGCTGCTCGCCGACGTCGATATGGGCCGGCGCCGGCTTCGGGTGATCGGCAAGGGCGGCAAGGAACGTCATGTCCCGGTCGATGCGGCGTTCTTCACCGAGCTCGCCGCCTACCTGCGATGGGAGCGGCCGCCGGGGTTGGCGACGCCGCAGTGCTTCGTAGTGCTGCGCGGCCCGACGACCGGTGCACCGGTCAGCGAGGCCGGGCTGCGCAGCCTGTTCCGTCGGCACCGGGAGACCTCTGGCGCCACAAGAGTCCGCCCGCACCGTTTACGGCATACCTACGGCGCCGGCTTCGGGTGATCCAAGGCGGCAAGGAACGTCATGTCCCGGTCGATGCGGCGTTCTTCACCGAGCTCGCCGCCTACCTGCGATGGGAGCGGCCGCCGGGGTTGGCGACGCCGCAGTGCTTCGTAGTGCTGCGCGGCCGACGACCGGTGCACCGGTCAGCGAGGCCGGGCTGCGCAGCCTGTTCCGTCGGCACCGGGAGACCTCTGGCGCCACAAGAGTCCGCCCGCACCGTTTACGGCATACCTACGGCACCGAATTGTCGGCGGCCGGAATCGATCTGCTGGCGTTGCGGGCGTTGATGGGGCATGTCTCGCCGGAGACCACGGCCCGCTACGTGCATTTGTCGATCGAGCAGCTCGCCGCCGAATACGGTGCTGCTCGTGCGACGTTGGCCGGAGCCCGGCAGTGACCACGGTGTTGGTCGGCCAACCCGTAGGCGCCGACGAGGTGGTGGCGGATTATCTCGACCACGTCGCCACCCTGGGTTTGAGCGGGCGGGCGGTACGCGACCGGATTCGGATCGCTCGCGACTTCACCGCACGCCACCGCGACCTGCACGCCTGGATGACGCTGCCGGCAGCCGAGCGGATCGCCGAGATACGGGACACCGGGGCGTGGCCGCTGATCTGTCACACGATCGGCACCGGCCGGTTACGGCTGGACGTCGAGCTGGCCGCGGTCAAACAGTTGACCGGGCTGGGCCGCGCAGTGGAGGACCGGGATCCGAGCGGATTCGCCGCGTTGCGGAATGCGGGAATTCGGTTGGGCTGGAGGAGTTCCTGGGTCGAGACGGTCCTCGGCGAATGTCTGGCGGTAGTGCTGGCACACCACGGCGGAATGGTCGCCGACCTGACCGGCGACGCGCTCGACGACTTCGACGCCGCGCTGTCACGTACCGTGGTGCCGCCATCGTCGCGGCGGGCATACAGGGGGCGGCTGGCCAGCCTGCGGCAGCTGTTGTTCGAGACCGCGGTCATCGACACCGCGCCGAAACGCCGGCGGTGGGCCCGTAGCCTCGAGCAGCGCTTCACCGAGGTGGAGATGCCCGACCCGATCCGTCAGACGTTGCTGCGCTACATCGGCGTGCGCGCGGCGGTGCTGCGGCCCAAATCGGTCGAGTCGCTGATCAACGACCTGCTGCCCTTCGCCGAATACCTCACCGCTCACCATCCCGACGTCATCAGCCTGCGTGAACTCGACCGGAGCTGCATCGAGGGCTACCTGAAATGGAATCGCACCCGGGGCTGGCGTGGTCAGCGCGCCGCCGCGGGCGCCGGGCGCACCGTCTCGGCCGCGGTGGCCCAGTCGGCAGTGCTCAGTCTGCGCAACCTGCTCGACGACATCACCGCCTGGGGCTGGGCGCAGGCCCCACCACGGCGGTTGGTATTCGCCGCCGACGTCCCCAAACTCGACCAGCCGTTGCCACGCGCGCTAGCACCCGATGTGGACGCGGCAGTGATGAACGCCGTTGCCCACCTGCAGGATCCGTTCGCCCGCATCGGCCTGACCGTGCTGCGTGGTGCCGGCCTGCGGGCGGGGGAACTGCTCGACCTCGAACTGGGCAGCATCATCGACTACGGACCGGCCGGAACCTGGCTGAAGGTGCCACTGGGCAAGCTCGCCACCGAACGCATGGTCCCGCTCTCCGCCGCGACCCTCGCCGCGCTCGACGAGTGGGTCGCCCTCCGCGGCACGCACCGGCCGCTGCCGCACCCACGCACCGGCGTGCTCACCGACTTTCTGTTCACCCGGCACGGACGCCGCCTGGGCTACACCCGGCTGCGCAACGGGCTGCTCACCGCCGCTGAATCCGCCGGGTTGCACCGTCCCGACGGCGGCGTCCTGATGGTCACTCCACATCAGTTGCGCCACACCTGGGCCACCGAACTCGCCAACGCCGGGATGAGTCTGCAGGCCTTGATGTCCTTACTCGGGCACGTCACTCCACAAATGACGATCCGCTACGCCACCCTGGCCTCGCCCACCCTGCGCGCGGCCTACGACGAAGCGATGGCAAGATGCGCCGCCAGTTCACCCTCACCCCGGTCGGCAAACCGATCCTGCCCGACAAGGTCGGCTGGCTGCACAGTGAAATGCTGAAAACCCGCGTTGCACACGGATACTGCGCTCGCCACGAATCCGCGGGCGCGTGCCCTTATGCCAACATCTGCGAAACCTGCGACAACTACGTCACCGCCCCCGAATTCCGCGACACGCTCACCGACCAACTCGCCGACGTCCAGGCCCTCAGAACCGACGCCGAGTGCCGCGGCTGGACCGACGAAGCCGCCCGCCACGACCGCGTCGCCCACGCCCTTACCGACCACCTCCAGCGCCTCGATCGATGAACATCCCACCCCGACGGGTTGACCCGCCCCCGAGGGCCGGATAATGGAGCGATTGAACAAGGAAATCAAACGCCGCACCGACGTCGTCGGCGTGTTCCCCAACCCCGCCGCGCTGTTACGGCTGGCCGGCTCGGTACTCGTTGAGGCCCACGACGAATGGCAGGTCGCCGACAAGCGCTACCTCTCCGAGACCAGCCTCGCTCTGCTCGACGTCAGTGACCAAAGTGCCGAAACCATTGCCCCCACAGCCGCTCTCACGGCATAGTGGCTACCACAGAGCCACACGCGGACACGCGACCGCTCTTACACCACTCCACGGGACGTGACCGACAATCGCGAAAACGTTGCAGCCCAAATGGGTACAAACCACAACTGTCTGATGCGCGCTGTCCGACCCCACACGTACGTTTCGTTGAGCGCTTGGAATCGA